>JBEEHO010000344.1:0-18940 GCA_041167425.1 Verrucomicrobiota bacterium
GCCCTCGCGAATCTGTTTGGCCGCGAGGGTGATCTTCGGCTTGTTCCGGCCGGTGGTGGCCTCGGCGGCGTTAGCCACGAGATGAGCGAAGGCCTCGGTCAGCGCCGTTTCGTCCCCCATCACTTTCGGGAGGTCGTTAGGCAAAGTCGTATCGATCGCCACGCCGTTCTTCGGCACCCGTTCCCGCGCGAGCTCGATCGCTCGCCGGACCGACACCCCCAGGTCGATCGGTTTCATGACCAGCTCGGATGGGTGAGCGAAGTTGTTGATTTGAGTAATGATCTTGTCGAGCCGATCGATTTCCTGCACCACAATCTCGTTAAAATCTTTTCGAAAATCCGCGTCGTCGAAACGTTCCGGTAAAAGCTGTGCAAACGTTTTGATCGCCACGAGCGGGTTTCGGATTTCGTGCGACATGCTGGCGGCGAGATCGGTCCAAAAAGCGGCGCGATCGACCAGATCCTGTTTTTCGCGCAGGGTATCCTCCGCCGTGAGATCGTGAATGACGGCGACGGCGCCCAGCGCTGTGTTTTGGTCCAGGAGCCGCCGGGTTTCCACGGAGAGCGATCGGCGCGTGTTGGGATCGATCCATTGTTGGGCGGGAAGATTCCCTTTTGCTTCCAGGGTCTCGCGCAGAAAGGCGGCGAGGCGACCGCCCACCACCTCGATCGGCTGGTTCAACGCCTCGGCCGCGTCGATTCCGAGAATCTGTTCCCCGGTGGGATTGAACCAGCGAATAGTCCCGTCTTCGTCGGTGGCGATGATGCCGGGCGGGATCGATTTCAAGAGCGTTTCCGCCAGGGTTTTTTGCAACGTCACTTCCTCGTAAAGCAGCGCGTTCTCGAGCACGGTGGAAACATGCTCGGCCAGGAGCATCAGCCCTTCGAGATCGCTGTAATCGAAACGCTGGCCAGTGACGCGGTGGCCGAAAAAGAGCCAGCCGATAATGCGTCCGCGCGCGTGGAGCGGCACGATGACTTCGGCGCCGAAGGTGTCGAGCGCACGCCGCATCAGAGTGCGTTGCGTTTGATCGACGGCCTGGGTGAGATTGGCGCGGTAGATCAGGTGCGCGTGCAACTCGAACCAGCGAACCAGGGCGTCGCGCTCGCCGTATTCGATGTCGAATGTTTCAGGAAGACAGCGCAAACCAGCCCGAAGCCGGTACCGGTCGCCCTGCCTGATCTTGGAGAAAATTCCTACGCGGCCGACCCCGGTGGCGTCGGCCACTCCTTCCACGACGTTGGCGAGCAAAGCTTCTACGTTATCGAACCGGCGAAAGACGCGCGGGAAACGCAGGAGCGGAATGGAAGACTCGCGCCGATCTGGGATTGTCTCGGCGCGGCGCATCGGCTCAGGGGTTAGCGGCACCATGGATTCTTCTCGGAGCTCTCGATTTTCCTGCAACACGCGCAGATGTTCGAACCCGCGTGTGACCAGCGCCTGTAATCGCCGCCGGTCAATTTGCAAATCCTCCGCGGCGTAAATGCCCGCCTCCTCTGCGTCACGCAAAGGTTCGGAGCGCGGCGTCCCCAGAGCAACAATCAGGATCTCCGGCCAGGCCGCCTGAATTTGTTCGAGCAGAGCCCGCCCTTCTTTCGCGCGCAAATCCAGCAGAAGAATGGCCGGACTTGTCTGCTGCAGCACGGCGTCCAGCCGATCGGCTACGCTGACGTGGCGCACCTGGGCGAGCGCGCTCAGGAATGCCTTCAAACGCCGGACGAAATCCGCGTCCTGCGAGTAGAGAATGCAAATAGGAGAGAGGCTCATGCGGCCACGACCTCCTCCCGGAAGCGAACGAGCGGCAGTAAGATGTGGAACGCCGTGCCCTTCGTGAGTTCGCTTTCCACTTCGATCTGCCCGGCATGCTCCTGGATGATGCCGTGCACGACCGACAACCCAAGTCCCGTTCCGTAATCCTTCGTCGTAAAAAACGGATCGAAAACGTGCGGGATATCCTCGCTGCGAATGCCTTCACCATTATCGCGAATCGTTATGCGCAGCAGTTCGCCCACGTCCCCATTGCTACCGGTAACGGAGACCCACTCGTCCGCCGGACAAATCTCGGTCGAAACCACCATTTCTCCGCCGCGTTTCATTGCATCCATGGCGTTCAGAAAAAAATTGAGAAAAACTTGTTCGAGCTGGTCCGCATCGGCGCGGATTGTATCCACATCCGCGCGCCAGGAACGAGTTAATTTGATTTCTTTCTGATAAAGTCGGTGCCCGACGAGCTGGAGCGATTTTTCGAGCACGGCGTGCACATGCATCGGTTTTAGGACCGGCTTGGCCGGACGCGCAAAACGAAGGAGCTGGTTCACCAGTGTATCGATCCGATCGATCTCGTGACCGATCAGATTCGAGAAAGTTTCGCGAAAATCCGAGTCTTGATAACGCTCCGGCAAAAGCTGCGCAAAAGTCTTGATTGAGACCAGCGGGTTCTTGATCTCGTGGGCCATGCCGGCGGAAAGCGTGCCGAGGCTCGCGAGACGGTCGCTTCGCCGGATCTGGAGCTCGAGACGCTTCAGCGCCGTGATGTCGGTGAGGACGACGAGCACGCCGAGCATCTCGCCCTGTTGCCCATGAAAAATTGAGCCGCTGGCGCGGACTACCACACCGCCTTCGGCGGAATCCAGGATCAGCTCGCGATCTTCCTGCCGCTCGCCGGAGCGGAGGGTCTCTTGCAGAAGTCCACCCAGCGCATCGGGTAAGTTCTCGACGGGCTGATCGAGCAGGTTTTTCGAACCGGTGATCTGTTCGGCTTCGTTATTGAAAACGGTGATTCGGCCATCTGCGTCCGCAGCAATTACCCCCGTAGTGAGGTTCTGCAGGAGAATCTCATTATAAATTTTCGCGTTCTGAACCTCGGTGAAAAGCTGGGCGTTATCGATGGCGATGGCGAGCTGCCCGCAGAGGACCTGCAGCGCATTTTGTTCGACGCTACCATAAATCCGCCCCGAGAGCCGGGGGCCCAGCAACATCACTCCAGCAAGATGCTCTCGGGCAAAGATGCCCATCGCTACCGCGATTTTGAGCGAGGCCATCTGTCTCTCCACCGCTTCCAATTCCGGCGTCTGCCGCATGCGATGGAGCTCATCGAAAACAAGAGTCTCCTGGTAGGTTTCCAAATATCGAATAACCGCATCCTCTTTCCCTAGTACCAATTCGGACGCACCAAGCTCGGGGACTGAAAGGGGATAATGCTGGGAAAAGGCATTGTGATAGGGCAGCAGGATCAACAACCTATCAGTAGCGACGGCACCCGCGATCGTCTTCGCAAAACGCCCAAGCAAATCCTGCAACGTAGTAACAGATTTGAGAATGGCGGCGGCTTCGTTCATCGTCGACCGAAAGTCTAGTCGCCTTGTTCCCAGAAACAGTTTGTCGGCCAGGCTCTGCGAAACGCCACGTGCGGGAGCCATTGCGAACGCAACCACTAGTGCGGCCAGAACGTGTGCGAGCGACTTCGCGCCGTCCCGGATCAGCGGTTCAAAAACCTCGAAGATAAGCCACCAGACCAATCCATAGAGGGTTAGAAGGTAGCCTGTAAGAAGCGCATAAGAGATGGCGCGTCGAAAGAAGAGGCCCACCTCCATAATCTTTCGGGTCGCGATGCCGTATGCGACGACAAGGCTGAAAAAGAAAACGCGAAATGGCGCGAACCAGAGCAGGCGAGACGGCTCGATGAACAGGCCGAGCGCGAACGAAAAAAGCAGCGCGAAGGTTAACCCCGAAATTCCGCCGATCAGAATAAAAGCCAGCTCTGCGTGTTCTCCGCCTGACGCATTTCGCAGGTCGCGCCCGGTTGAAATGATGAGGGCGATAATCGCTGCGACAAAACAGACCGTGTAAAGGAAAACCCCTTGTCCGTACATGGCGAAGGGCGCCGCCGAACCCACCGGGTCTGGAATCTTTGCGCCTCGCAGGAAGAAGCTTGTCTGGCAAAGCCCGACTATTCCGACTGCCAGAACCAGCCAAACGCGGGAATGACCCAGAATATCACACCAAGTCTGCTCCCGTTGGCGCACGGAAAGGCGCAATAGATTCAACATCACCAAGTAGAGCGCGCCGGCGACCGAGGCCTGTCTGATCGAAAATTCTGCCACGCTTGCGCTCGTGGCCGTGAAGGCGAAATGGAGGGATCCGAGCCAGCCCACAATCACCAACGACAAAAGCAAAAAGCATTGATTGATACGTCGTTTTGGATTGGCGTAGAAGACAGCGAATCCGAGGATTAACTGGAGCGCTATCGCGCCCATCGTTGGAACTGAAGCGCTGTTCATCACGCCGCAATGCGACTGAGCACCATCGTGCTGGCACTGCCTCCTAATCCGCGCACGTTGACCAAGGCGGAATTCACTTTCGCCCTGCGCGCGCGATTCGGCACGCAATCCAGATCGCAAGCCGGATCCGCGACCTCGTAATTCGCCGTCGGCGGAAGTAATTGATCGCGGACACTCAGCGCGCAAGCGATGACCTGGAAAGGCCCGCCGGCGGCCAAAGCATTTCCGGTTACTCCTTTGATGGAACTAACCGGGAGCAAATAGGCACGCCGACCGAAAACTCGTTTTATTATTTCCACCTCGATCGCGTCCAAGAGTGGGTGGCCGGGGCCGTAAGCGGAAATATAGTCGATTTCATCGGGGCTGAATCCGGCATTCGCGAGCGCCAATTCCATGGAGAATTCCAATCCTGATGCAGGCTTCTGCACATCCAGGTCGCGCTGCGTTCCGTATCCGGTAATTTCGAGGTACGCCTTTGCGCCCCTCGCTTCTGCGCGCTCCAGGTTTTCGAGAATGAGAATGCCGGCGCCTTCCGATATGACTCCTGAATCTCTCGAGAGGTCAAAAGGTCTGCTCGCTGTCCCCGGCTCGGAATTTCGCCGCGAGCTGAGGCCGGAGGCAATGAAACTCGCCATGGCCAGGGGCGTGATGGGAGCGTCCGCACCTCCCGCAATCGCGATATCGGCTTCTCCGGATCGAATCATCGCCGCAGCAATTGCGATTGCGTCCAGACCCGAGGGACACGCCGAGGAAACTGTGGCGGCGTTCGCGCAGGCACCGACCCGGTCAGCAATTACGTTCGCGGCGGCCTGGGGTTTTGATGCGCCGAGAGCGGTAGGGCTTACGCGATCGGGTCCGGGGCCGTTTACCTCGTGAAACACTCGTTCGATTACATCTAGTGCACTGGTGCTTACGCCAATCACAATCGGCGTCGGACTTGGCAACCGTAAATTATTGATGTCCAGTCCAGCGTCTTTGAGCGCCATCATGGCGGCGGCATAAGCGAACTGCGTATGGCGGGCCATCCGTTTGGGTTTCAACTCGGCCTCGATGTAATTGAAGGGGTCGAAATTTTTCACTTCGCCGGCGATCCGGCTCTTGAAATGGGTCGCATCAAAAAGCGTGATGGGACCAATCCCGCTGCGGCCGGCGAGGAGCGATTTCCAGAAGGGCTCGAGTCCAATGCCGTTTGGGGCGAGGACGCCCATGCCAGTGATAACAACTCGATTTCTTTTATTCATGGACTAAGGGGAAGCGCAGGGAGGGCAATACTCCATGCCCAAAGAGAATGCATTCTAAACATTACATTAAATGCAGTCATTACATTTCTAAGCGGACGGGTCACAATGTTATTCACCAAATTTCCGACTTATTCACAAGATGCATCTTGTGTGCGGGTGCAAAAAGTTTCACCATCACGTCGCAGTTGCAATCACCAGCCGATGGCTCAAGCTCCTAAATTAGCCTCGCTTAGCGGCATGCGCTTAGCTCTACCACCCCCATCATCATGACGACTGCCACCGATCTCCCTCAAGTTCTAGTCATCGATGATGAAATGGGTCCGCGCGAAAGTTTGCGGATGCTGTTGAAGCCGAACTACCAGGTTTACACGGCGGAAAGCGTCGAAGCCGGCCTGCGGATCTTGCGCGATAAAAAACCGGACGCGGTCATCAGCGATATCCGCATGCCGGGAACCAACGGGATCGATGGGCTGCGTAAAATCCGCGAGATCGATCCGCATGTCGCCGTTATCATGCTGACCGGATTCGGCGCGCTCGAAACCGCCCAGGAGGCTTTACGGCTGGGCGCGAATGATTACATCAGCAAACCTTTCGACGCGCGCGAAATGCGGGAGGTGATCGGCCGCAACGTCGAGCGCACCCGCATTCATCGCACCGGGGTCAATGCCGCCGCCGAGATCAAGGAATTGAATAACCGGCTGCTGAAAGAGCTCGCGCAAAAAGAACGGCTGGCGTCGTTAGGCCAGGCTTCCGCTGAATTTGTGCACGACCTGGGCAATCCACTCACCATCGTCTGGGGGTACGTTCAGCTTCTGGCGAAGAAGCTCGAGCAATCCGAAAAGGACAATGGAGAGGCGACCCAGACCTCTTCGAAAGAGCTTAATATCATCGAGCAAAACGTCCGGCTTTGCCGCGAGCTGCTCACGATGTGGCAAAGCTACGGAAGCGTGGAGGCTTCTCCGCACAAGCCGATCTCGGTGACCCAGATTGTGCGTGAGGTGGTGAAGGGAGTGGGCCCCATGGCCGTCCAGAATAGCGTCGAATTGCACTCCGATATTTGTGACGATCCCTGCACGCTGCTGGGTGATTCGGTCCAGATCATGCGCGCGATCCAGAATGTCATTATCAACGCGCTGCAGGCGTCCGCCGAAAAAAAAGGCTCCGTCACCGTCAGCTGCACGCGCAAGGATTTTTACGTCGATGTCTGCGTGAAAGATGCCGGCTACGGAATCGTTCCGGCTCAACTGGCAAAAATCTTCGATCCCTATTTCACCACGAAACAGGGCAAGAGCGGCACCGGTCTCGGTCTCTACATCACCAAGAAAGTCGTCGAGGATCACAACGGCTCGATCAAAGTGGACAGCACGCCGCAGATTGGCACGACGTTCACCATTCGCCTGCCGCTTCTTAATAATTAGGAGGCGGCTGCCTTCTCTTTCGGTAGCGGTGGTGACCGCCGAACCAATCTCGTCAGCGCGAATTTCTTCGCCTGTCAATCGACCGCGCTCATAGACCGCCGCGACAGAGGAAGGGCGACTCCCGCTACTTTCTCTTGTCACTGCCAGCGGCTTCCGTTCTGTTGCTGGAGTGTCTGGAAGTTATCGTGTTGCCCCAGTTTTTTTGATTCGCCTGGCCGGAGTGCCATTCGAGCCGATGGCGGCGCTGGCTACCAGGAAGACGGCTGCGGCGGCACGGGAACTACTCCTCAGGCAGGCGGCATTTTTCCGCGCTAAAACAGAAGTCGAACATCTTTTGCACCGGCGCGGTCACGGACTTTCCGAAGAACTTTTTCGAGCGTGGCGCAAGGCGATTCGGACTGGCGCCATGCCCCCCGCGGCGGATGCGCCATCACGCGCATTCTCGCACTGCTGGGAATGCGCTTCTCATCTGGCCACGGCGGAAACAGAGCTTGATCAATCTTTGCGGCAGGAGCTTGAACCCGCGCGGGAGGCGCTTCTCACGTCCGCTGGAACTTTGCTGCCGCCATACCTTGTCTTTGTCGCGGAAGGCCTGCGTGAACGTCTGTCGAAGCAATCCGCTCACGAGAGCGGCCCTCTTCCTCCGCGGCGGAAAGAGGATCGCGCGCATGAGCGGCACCTGCTTTTATATTTGCAACGCGTTTGCGCGAAGAACGATTCGCTGAGCGAATTTGGTCCTGAAGGGTGGGGGACAATCGAAGAAGAACTTCGCGGTTTGAATCTTTCTCCTGTTCCCGGTATCGCCGGTCGGGAGAATTTTCTGGAACGCTGGACCGCGCACGGCGTGGCCGCGGCGCTGAATGCCGACCCGGCAGTCCGTGTCGAACTTTCTCCGCGGCTGCATCCGAATGGCCGGATCGACGACAATCATTTTATTTTTACCGACACAGCCGAGACCGTCCCGCTCGATCCGAAAACGGTTGAGCTGCTACGCCGCTGCGATGGAGCGACACCGGCATATTCGTTTGGCGCGGAAATCGGCGCGCTCGAACAGCTCGCCGCGCAAAACATGATTCGTTGGGAAGTCGAAGTGCCGGCGCTCGATCCGCATGCGTTCGACATCATCGTCGCGGATGTCTCCCGCTGGCGCGATCGTCCCGTTCGCACGCGCTGGATCGAGTTGCTTCAACCGATTGCGGCGTTGCCGCTCAAATTCGCGCAGGCCAGGGAGACGAGTTCCCGCGCGGAAATCATGGATGAGGCGCGGCGGCAATTGCAGAACCTGGGCACGGCCCGCGAGACTCCAGACCGCTTTCTTTATTCGGCCGCCAATCCGATCGGCGAAGAATGTTTTCGCGAATGTCACTTCTCGATCGGGGACGATCTGATCAACGAGGTCACGACCGAAGCCGAACCGTGGATCGATCTCTGGCGCGATAACTACGCTTTTGTCGCCAGCCGGGTGGCCGCGGGATTGCGCGCGCTTTTCGAAAAAGCGCCATTGCAAAATAGCGCGCTGCCGTTGCCGGCATTTTTGCGGCACTGCGCCATGCTGAAGATGCCTCTGACGGGCCCGGCCATGGTCGGTCTCGCGCACATGGCTTTTCAGGAAGTGAAGGCCGCTTTTCGCGAGCGCCTGCGGGATCGGCCGGAAGCGGCGGAATGGGAACTCACCGCCGACGATTGCCACTTCATCCGGCAAAATTTTCAATACGACAAGTTCGATGAATTCACTTATCCCTCCGCTGATCTGCAACTCGAAGCCACATCGGCGGAAGCGGTCGCGCGCGGTGAGTATCGATGGATTCTGGCGGAACTTCATCCGCCCGTCGCGCTGCTCCATCACGGTTTTTATTGGGCTTGTCCGGACAAGGCGGCCCTGGCGAACGCGCTGGTCCAGACCACGAAAGGCTGTCCCAGTTTTCACTACGGTTTTTTCGCGGCTGATTTCACCTCGGCCACGGCGGTGCGGATGCTCGACGCGATGCCGGAGCGAACCAATTATGTCGCGACCCAGCGCGGCGATCCGCGGTGGAGAATCATTCCACCGAGCGAGATCGAAGTTTATGTCGACGACAAGAATGGCGATGTCGGTTTGCGCACGCGCGGCTCGCGCGAATATCTCGGTTCGTTTGCGCGCGCGTGGGTGATCCCGCTTGGTTTTCATCCATTTCATTTTGGCCGCGCGCCCCACATGCCGCGATTGCGTTGCGGCCGGGTCATTGTGCAGCGCCGCTCCTGGACCGTTGCGGCCGAAGAGCTGGGGCCGGGGAATTTCACCGGCGTGTCCCGCGACCTCGTGGTGGCGATCGAGCGCCTCCGCGCGGAAAAAGAATGGCCGCGTTATGTTTACATCCGCCCGAGCGAACAGGCGTTGCGACGCAGCGGAGCCGAGGGCCGCGATAAGGATACGAAACCGGTTTTCATCGATCTCGAGAGTTACCTATTCCTTGAGATTTTCCATCGCTGGCTGGTTAAGGCCGGCGAACTGGAAGTGAGCGAAATGTTGCCTGAACCCGATCACTTGCTCTGGCGGGAAGCGGATGGACGCCGCAGCTTCGAGCTTCGCACCCAGATCATTCCGCGCTCATGAAGATCATCGGGATCGCAAACCAGAAGGGCGGCGTCGGCAAAACGACGACCGCGGTGAATCTCGGTTGCGCGCTGGCGGAAACGGGGCTGCGCGTCCTGTTGATCGATCTCGATCCGCAGGGAAACGCGACCAGTTCCTTTGGCATGCAGGAACTGGAAGGCGAGAGTTTGTATGAGCCGTTGCTCGGGGGCGTTTCGATCGCGGAGAAAATTTTGCCCACGCGCCTTCCGCGCATGTTCATCGTGCCGGCCGATCTCGATCTCGCAGGCGCGGAAGTCGAGATCGCGCGGATGGATAATCATCTCACCAGATTGGCGGAGACGCTCGCCCCGCTTCGGGCCGACGATACGTTCGATTTTGTGCTGCTCGATTGTCCGCCGTCCCTCGGCATTCTCATGACCAACGCGCTGGCCGCGGCGGACGAGCTGCTCACGCCGATCCAATGCGAATATTTTGCGCTCGAAGGGCTGGTGAAAATCGACCGCGTGATCGAGCAGGTGCGCAATTCCGGCGCGAACGATCGCCTGGAAATCGGCGGCATCGTCATGACGATGTTCGACAGCCGGACAAACCTGAGCCCGCAGGTCGTGGCCGAGGTGCGGGAACATTTCGGCGCGCGGGTTTACGAAACCATTATTCCGCGCACGGTCCGGTTGAGCGAAGCGCCCAGCTTCGGCAAATCGATTCTGGAATACGATTCGAATGGAACAGGCGCGCGCGCCTATCGCGCCCTGGCCGCGGAGTTCATCCAGCGCCATCCGCCGCCTTAAATTATTCTTCGTGGGTGTCGCCGCGGTAGTGCAGCGCGCGCACTTTTTCCAGCGTGACTAATCCGCCCGTGATCATGCCGTCGAGCACGGGCAGAAAGCTTTGGATCTTCTCTTCGCTGTCGATGATCTCTATGATCATCGGCAGGTCCATCGACAGCCGCAGGATTTTCGAAGTGTGCATCCGGCTGGATTTCCCGAATCCGATCGGCCCGCGCAACGCGGTCGCGCCGGCCAGATGCAGCTCGCGCGCTTTCAGGATGATCGCTTCGTAGAGAGGGCGATGCTCGTAGCGATCGCTCTCGCCGATGAAGATGCGCAGCATGGTGGCCTCGTGCGGGATTTCCATTAGCGTCCGTTCCTTTGTTCGCGATTGATTCCGAAAACGATAGTGGGAAAGCCGCGGAAGATCGTTTCCTTTTCCAGAGTCATCCCATTTTTTTCCGCCACCCGGCGGGACGCAATATTGTCCGGATGGATGAGTGAGATCACGTGCGAAAGTTCGAGATCGTCGAAGGCATGGTCACGCACCGCGCGCGCCGCTTCAGTGGCGAGACCTCCATTCCAGTAGGAAGGATCGAGGCGGTAGGCGATCTCCAGTTCTTCCACGTCGTCGACGCTTTGCAGAAAGAAGCCGCAGTAACCGATCAACTTCTGGTCGGGACGAAAGACCAGGGCAAATTGTGAAGGCACTCCTGCCCGGTCGCGTCCTCGCACTTTCTCGAGAAATGCGACGGTCTGTTCGCGCGAAAATACGCCCGTGGAGAAGCGCATGAAATCCGCGTTCGCCATGAGGATGGAAAGATCATCGAGGTCCTCTTCCGCGAACGGGCGCAAATCCAATCGCGCGGTCTCGAGAGCAGTCATGCAGTTCATCGGCTGATCGCTGTGGCGCAGAGATGCCCCAGCCAGACGGCGCCGAGACAGAGCAGGACCGAGAGCATCACGTTCGCGGCGGCGCGCAACCAATCGCCATCCGTGGCGAGGTTGAGGGTTTGTAAACTGAAGGAGGAAAACGTGGTGTAACCGCCGCAGACACCCGTCATGAAAGCGAGCCGCCATTCCGGTCGCAGCAGCGCGCGGCCTTCCGTGCCGGTGTAAGCGGCGAAAAATCCAATCGCGAGACAGCCGCTCACATTCACCAGCAGAGTGCCATAGGGAAACGTTTCGCCGAAGCGCCGGCCGACGACGCCCGAGAGCCAGTAGCGGGCAACGCTTCCGAGGGCACCGCCTCCGGCGACGAGCAAATAATCCAGCCGATTCATCCCCGGCTTCGTTTAGCAAAAGCAAACAGGCATGCCTAGCTTCAATAAGTGCACGCGATGCGCGCGGAAATTCCGAAGAAGTATTAAGGGAACAGGCCGCAGACCGATGAAAAAAAGCGTAGCGAAAAACGGAGGTGACAACGCCCAGGACTGGAAGCCGGCGCCGGTGCCAGCCACCTCGAGCCTGAGCACAGTGGCGAAGGCGGCCCGGGGTTGCACCGCCTGTCACCTCTACCAGCACGCGACGCAAACCGTCTTCGGTGAAGGACCGAAGAACGCGCGGCTCATGCTCCTGGGCGAACAGCCGGGAGATCAGGAGGATCTTGCTGGAAAACCATTCGTCGGACCTGCGGGCAAGCTTCTCGATCGGGCGTTGGAAGAAGCGGGCATCGATCGCGAAGAGGTTTACGTCACCAATACGGTCAAGCACTTCAAATGGGAGCCGCGCGGCAAACGCCGCATTCATAAGAAACCGAACTCGCGCGAAATTGCCGCCTGCCGTCCGTGGCTGGAAACGGAGCTACGTCTCGTTAGGCCGAAGCTCCTCGTTTGTCTGGGCGCCACCGCCGCCCAATCGCTTTTCGGCCCCGCCTTTCGCGTCACCCGCGACCGCTGCAAAATCCTTCAATCCGAACTTGCGCCGAAAGTTTTGGCGACCGTCCATCCCTCGTCCCTGCTGCGCCAGCCGGATGAAGAATCACGCCAGCGCGAGTACGCGCATTTCGTCGCCGACTTGCGTGCAGCGCTCAAGGCAGCCAGGTAGGTGGAGCGCTCCATCCACCTCAGGGCTTCGCGGAAGCTGCGGGCGATGGGCTGGCCGAAGCGGAAGGGGACGCTGAGGGTGAGGCGGCCGGAGGTGCTTCCGTTTTCGCACTCTTCTTTTTCGCGCGCGCGGAAGCGGCGGCCTTTTCCGCTTCGGTCGGAGGTCCGAGCTTGACCGTCTTGGCTTCGAGGCTGCCATCAGCAACTTTCCAATACGAACCGCGGATTTCTTCGTTCACCAACACATCCTTCATTGTTGCGGCCGCGCCCGCCTTGGTCAGGATGGTCCGGTTCGTGATCTTGAAGACACGCGATTTTTCCTTGCCGGCGATGGTAAAGGTCTTCGCCTTTTGATCGGCCGCGGAAATCTTTCCACGAAACGGAATGGGGCGCGCGGTTTTCGCCGCGTCCGCTGAAGGAGTTGTTTTCGGCGCGGGTGACGCGCTGGGACTCGGCGCCGGCGAAGACGATTTCTTAGTGGCAGCGAACACTGCGCCGGGTGCGCAAAGAGCGAACACGGCAAGGCACGCCGTCATGATTTGTAATTTAGTTTTCATGGCTGGTTTTTTGGGTGGGAACCGTTTCTAGCGAGCAAGGGCCGGAAAAGCAATGGTGGATCGCTCGATCCACCTAGTCTTCCGGCTTTCCTTCCAGGAGCGGCTCGCACGGAACTGTTTCCGGCCCCTTCTCGGTGCAGATCGCGTAATTCGCACCGGGATACATCGAGACTCCGGCATACTCGCCCTTTGCATTCAACGCGTAGAAATTGATCCCGAAATTCGGGTTGCCCTTGCTGTTCAGGAGCCGCTTTTCCACCGTGTTCGCCTTGATCCTCCGGCAGGCCTCGAGTCCAGCGTCTTTGGGATGCATCCCGCGCCGCATGTTCTCCACGATCAGGAACGAACAAAGGTTGTAGAGGTTCGCTTCGCCTCGTCCCGTCGATCCCGCCGCGCCCACTTCTCCATCCACATAAAGTCCCGCGCCCAGGATCGGTGAATCACCTACCCGCCCCGGAATCTTCCAGGCCAGGCCGCTCGTCGTCGTCACGCCGCAGATCTCGCCCTTCGCATTGATCCCGTCGCAATTGATCGTTCCGTAAATGTGCTGCGGGTCGATCAACCCTTCCGACACCATTTCCATCATGACCTTATTGCCAGCCTCCGCGCGTTTCTGCGGGTCGAGATAATGCGACGGATCGGTCCGCCGTTTCCATTCCAGCCAAAGCTTCCGGGATTCCTCCGTGTTCAGGTCGTCCTCGATCTTGATTCCCAGGCCGCGCGCAAAATTCTGAGCGCCGGCGCCGACGATAAGATGATGGTCCGTTTGTTCCATCACCGCCCTGGCCACGAGCGAAGGCGTGCGCACTCCTTCGATGCAGGCCACGCCGCCCGCGCGCTTTTTCGGCCCGTGCATGCAACACGAATCGAGCTGCACGATCCCATCCGCATTGGGCAACCCGCCATAGCCCACACTGGTATCGAGCGGATCGAGTTCGACGATGTTCACCCCCGCGATCAACGCATCGAGCACATCGCTGCCGCCCTGCGTCATCATCGTGAAAGCCTTCTGCACACACGTCGTGTCCCCGCCGTTCTTAAACTTGTTGCCATTGGCAGATGCGATCACGACCGGCTTGATGGATTTCGAATTCATAATGGTAGGAGCCTGGGAAAAGAGCGCGCGTGGCGCGACCGCCGCGGCTAGACCCGCAGCCGCGCTGGAACAAACAAAACGCCGTCTATTCATTGCCAGATCAAAGCATGGCGACACGCTCCGTGGCAATCCGCTTCCTTTCTACTTTCGAAATTCTAAATTGATTCGCAGATTCCCCATCTACCCACCGGCCACTGGGACGGCTCGTTTTCTACTTTCTCCTGTGATTCGCAGATTGGCGATCTGCTCACCGGCTTGACCGTCTATCCACCGGCCTCCGGCTCGGCGTATTCTACTTTGAGAACCCCTCGGCTCCTTCTGGCCAGCTTCGCCCTTTTTCTCTCGGTCAGTTTTGCGAGTGCGGCAGCAGCATCATCCCCTTACGCAAAGCTCGTCGAATCTTTTTGAGAGAGGCTCCAAATTCAAAGCGCCAAATGTCCGCCCCATTTTCGTCATCGCTTCCAAGGCAAGGCAATCAAACCCAGCTCGATTACGCTTAGCATCCAATCCAGGACCGCCGTCAAACAGCGAATTCTCCGAGCGATCTTAAGTAGCAGAGACCATGACGTAATCGGCAAGGAGCCGCTTCGCACGCTGTCCTGGGAAGGTAGCATAACGTTCCGCTACTCATATCAGGCAAACGTTAATCCGACAAGCCTTCCTTGTAGCGGTGGTTTGCTACAGCCTCTTTCAACTCGGTTTGTTGTGGTGTTGGACGGGGCCAATCTGCTATACGCTAGTGAAGCTTCCCCCGTTTCGTTTTCTGCATCTCGCTTGCGACGAGCATACTATTGTGAGCCACTCAATCTCAAGCAGTGCCATCAAAGTGAGTCCACGCTGACCCAAGGCGAAACTAGGAGGCCGTGGCTCAGCGAAAACAGTAACCCAACAGTGCGAATAATTACCCTGATTCATGGCACATGGGCACGAGGGGCGCGTTGGACCAGGGAGGGTTCCCCTCTAGTCCTGGCGCTGCAAAAGGCTGATTCCGAAGCTCGCATCGAGCGCCTTAAATGGAGCGGTGGCAACAGCCACAAGGCCCGCTTGGAAGCCGCGGAGAAGCTCGTTCACCACATAAGAGCCTGCCGCAAGAGTGATCCCACGGCCAAACACTACGTAATAACTCACAGCCACGGCGGCAATATCGTTCTCTATGCTTCTTGTCTGGAGGAAGTATCCACTCATTTGCGCGGAGCCATTTGCTTATCGACGCCTTTCATCATCTGCCGGCACAAATGGGAAGGCAAAGAACTATGGGCGCGTCTGGTCACGCTCTTCCTTCTTAGCAACATGATTTTTCAAGTCGTGCTTGGGCAGCATGAAATTCATTTCCTCGGCATGTCCCAGACCTTGATTCGCTATCTTCCTTTAATCCTCTTTGCGGCGGCACCCATCCTATTTTCTCTGCTTGTCGCCGGACTGGGGCCGCGGATCTATCGGCGCTGGCCGGAAATCAGCGGACGCAGATTCCTGGACTCATTTGACGGGGCCAGGCTGTCTCCAGACCAGTTGCTCATCGTCCGATCCAGTGGTGACGAAGCTGCCATGGCGATCGGAATTTTCCAACCGATGACCTGGCTATCGAATCGCGCGGCCCAATGGCTTGATAGAATTTATGTCAGCAAGGGCAAGATCATTACTTTGGTCTTTAGCGTGCCTGAACAGCTGCGTGCCCCCGCGGGAGGTTTGATACTCCTCGTCTCTGCAATCTTCGGAATAAAATGGGCCCCCGCATTAATGAAAGATACCTCCAGCGCCGGTGGACTGTTGCTATTTTTCGGCGTGGCCGCGACCATTCTTTTGTTGTTTGCACTTAGTCTTTGCCTTTGGACAGCGGATGGGCAAAATGATAAACCCGAGAAGTGGACGCCTGACAAGGGCATTCTCGACTGGGAAGGGCTCTATGAAAATGTTGCCACGTTATTCAACGGCGTTCTGGGAGTCCTCTTCTTTCCGCTCATTGCAGTCACATCGCTCTTGACGGTTGCTTTCGGATGGGACATGCCGTTTTTCTCGCTGTTCCTACAGTTTTCCGTTGAGCCAATACTCCCTGGGAAATTCACCGTTCTTCAGCTGGGCGTAGAGGACGCACCAGCTTTTTCACATAGCTTGACCTACAATAACCCCGCCGCGATCGAGGAAATCATCAGGTGGATAAAGCGTGACGAACTAGACCCAGCTTAATCGAAGATCGACGACATGTAGTTACTGGAGATCGTTCGTGTATTGACCTCTTCGGGCATCGGCACCTGGGTGACGAACAGGATTGGATTCGTCGGATCGGCGGCGAACGCGGCGGAAGCAGTCAGCAAGATCGAGAGAAAGAGCGGGAGAAAAAAGAAGGGCGTCGATTCATACGACAAGTGACAAGCAAGTATTTAGGATGCGAACTGCTACCGCAGGAGAATCAGGGTACGCTCCATGAGAGCAGACCACGCGTCAGAACCAGACAGGGAAGTTGTTGGTAGGCTCTGCCTTTAAGAAGTGATCCCGCCGGCGGCTCGGGCGACGTAAACTGTGCTGGCGGAATCGCATTCCAATAATGGATTAGGGAAGGTGACGATGTGGGCTCTGATGTCGACGAACGCGAGATCGAGCGCTTGCAGGAATTCCTCATCGGGCGGGTCATCGGACCACATGGCAAAGATACCCTCAGGATGCAGATGCGCGGCGACGCGGCGAAGGCCTTCGGCATTATAGAATGATTGGTGGCGTTGATGCAGAAGGCTCCGCGGCGAGTGATCGATATCGAGCAGGATGGCGTGAAACACTCTTCCTGGATTCTCCGGATCGAGAGAGGCGGAGTTAGCTAGCTTGAAGAAATCGCCGTGCACGAATCGGCAGCGGGGATCGGCAGTGAGTTGCGCGCCCAGGGGGACGAGGCCGCGCCGATGCCAGTCGATCACCGCGGGAAGCGCTTCGATCACGACCAGGGATTTGACACTGACACTTTCCAGGGCGGCGCGCGCGGTGTAACCCAAACCGAGACCTCCTACCACAACGTCGAGTTCATTCGAGGATAGTTCGGCCAGCGCCAACCGAGCCAGTGCTACTTCCACCTTGGTGAACAAACTGGACATGAGAAAGCTGTCGCCCAGCTTGATCTCGAACACTTCCGCATTTTCCAGGGAGAGCATTCGCCTCTTTCTCAAGATCAGTTCGCCAAGGTCGGTCTGCTGGTAATCCAGCTCCTCGAAGTTGATGCTCATGTGTGGCTACCCTGGAGGCGAACTTCCTCTTCCGCTACCTCTTCCTCTTAATCCACCCATTCCTCGGGGAAGAGGTAGAAAAGAAAGTAGCGGAAGAGGTAGAGGTAGAGGTAGAGGTAGAGCTAAACGAGGCGTCGAGTTTTCTTGAAGTAGACCCGAAGTGTTTTATTCGAAAGCCTTGATACCGTGAGCGACCGCGGCACCCATATCCGGTGAGCCGCGATCGCCCATAACGATCGGAGCGGGCTAGCGGAGATTGTAAATTTCGACCAGGCCCACGCCGGTCGCGCCTTTGCTCCCACGCACAATGGCGGTGTAAGTACCAGGCGGCATATCCATCACGATCGCGGATTCACGGTCGTCCTTTGGCGCAGCACCAGTCTTTTGCACTTCAGCCGGTTGGCCATCCTTCCAATCATCATTGGCCGCCAGAGTGTTGCCATTGCTATCGTGCAGCTCCAGAGTCGGATCGTCAATTGCAGTAGGCACCTGACTCTTGATCGATGGTCCTATCGCGCGAACTAACACTTTTGTCTTTCCAGGCTGGTTGCCCGCGATGAATCCACCGATGAGCGCATTCGGGTCTGCCTCGATAAAGCCGCGGGAGCTGATATTAGCCAAAACGGAACTCGTGCCTGTTCCACGGTCATAGATCTGCACCGCCGCAATGCCAGTGCTACGATTATTTCCGCGCAGGATGATTGTGTAAGTGCCCGGATCGAGAATGCGCTGGATGGCCGATTCCCTGTCATCAGTCGGGGCCAGGCCGCTTCCTTCAATGTCCGTCCGGTCTGGCGAGTCTTTCCAGTCGTCGTTGCTAGTGATGAAAGCTCCGTTGCCATCATGCAGCTCGAGGATCGGATTGTCCATGCGTCCAGGCACGGGCGTGCCGTTTACTTCCAGCGAGGGACCTTTGGCCATCAAAAGCACCTTCTTGGACACGTTGCCCGTAATGATAAAGCCGCCGAAGAGCACGTTGTCGTCCGTCTGGACCCGGGCCCGGGTGGAGATATTCAACAACTGCGCCGGCGATGCCGTTGGACTGGGAGTCGGTGTAGGTGTCCCACCCGGCGTAGGGGTGGGAGTGGCCGTGGGAGTAGCTGTGGGCACCGGGGTTGCCGTAGGTACAGGTGTGGCTGTGGGTACCGGGGTTGCGGTAGGCACAGGCGTAGCAGTCGGCACGGGAGTAGCGGTAGGTCCAGGCGTAGCCGTGGGTACCGGCGTAGCTGTAGGTGCAGGTGTCGGCGTCGGAGTAGCGGTAGGGGCAGGAGTAGGAGTGGGCGTTGGAGTCGCGTCAGCCGGTCCCACCTGAATCAAATGCTGGTCGGTATTCGTGCTGGTTTTTCCGCGCGAGTCCGTTACCACCAGTTTGGCAGGGTAAAGGCCGTTACCGGTGTAAGTATGACTGATGGTGGGAGTGGTTTGGGTAACATCGTCACCGCCGTCGCCAAAATTAAAGGTATAACTGGCCACGGTATCTATGCTGTCAGGATCCGAGGACGCCTGGGCGTTGAAGTTCACGGTTAATGGCGCCGTCCCGGCATCCGGACTGGCGGCAAGGCTGGCAATCGGTGCGGTATTTGGCAGGCACAAGTTAGCCGGGCGCAGTCTGTAGCTCCCGCCTCCGGTGCTGTCCGGAATCGTCTCGTTAGTTCCGCCGGTGCCAGGTATGGGCGAAGGCACACTGGCCCGAACGCTTCCCAGCATGCCGAAGATGTCCTGTCCCGGGGTGGGAGAGCCGATCGCTGATTT
>JBEEHO010000345.1:0-16320 GCA_041167425.1 Verrucomicrobiota bacterium
CGACATGTCTATAAAGACTGGTAACGCTGTCTCGAATGTCCTACCTGGCTCATCATCATTGTCGGCTGCTGGCTCGCGCCGCGATCGCAGTGGTCGCGCTCGCGATTACGCTTCCTTCGGCGAGAGCAGAAGAGCCTTCCGTCACCGCCGTTCTCACCAGTTCTGAGACTGCGGTCGGCCAGCCCGTCGAGCTGCAAATTAAGGTGAACGGCGCACGGAATGCCGCGCCCCCCTCCGAGATCTCGGTGGACGGGTTGGACATCCGTTCGACCGGCCAGATGCAGTCGTTCGAGATGCGCAACTTCAGCGTCAGTTCGAGTGTGACGTTCAACTACACCGTGATGCCCCTGCGGTCCGGCAGGTTCAAAATCCCCCGGCAAACCATCAACGCCGGTGGAAGTTCGCTCCGCACCGAAGAGCTCACCCTGGAAGTGAGCGGAAGCTCGAACCGGCAATCCACTACCGGAAATCGCTCGACCCTTGATCCCAGAGATATCGCGGCGGCCGAATTGATCATCCCGAAGAAGAATGTGTATGTCGGAGAATTGATTCCAGTGGAAATCCGCGTCCGCATCGACGCGAGGGTCCGGTTCGACGGAAACGCCATCATGGCAGGACCGCAGGTGAGCGGACAGGGTTTCACTGTTCAGAAAGCCCAGCGCCCGATCGAGAAACAGGA
The DNA here is from genome assembly GCA_041167425.1 of Verrucomicrobiota bacterium. Classification (GTDB taxonomy): domain Bacteria; phylum Verrucomicrobiota; class Verrucomicrobiia; order Chthoniobacterales; family UBA10450; genus AV80. The sequence goes on from JBEEHO010000345.1 coordinate 680, forward strand.
AACAATCAATGGCCGGCGCTTCAATGTTTTTATCTACAAGACCGCCATCGCGGCCGCGAAATCGGGCAGCCTCGAAGTGGGACCCGCGCAATTGGAAGCTTTGATGCAATGGCCGCGGGCGCGATCGCGCCAATACTCACCCCGCGATATTTTTGGCATGGACGATGGCTTCGATAGCATGATGCCGAATCCATTCGCCGATCTGACCCAACCGGTGCCGATCAAAATGGCGAGCGAAGCGGTCAAGCTCGAGGTCAAGACGCTGCCGCCGAATGCGCCAGCGAGTTTTGCTGGCGCCGTCGGCAATTTTGTCATGACCGCGGAGGTGAATCCAAAGTCGGGCCAGCTCGGCGATCCTTTCACCGTGACCACGAGGATTTCCGGGCGCGGAAATTTCGATCGCCTGACGGCGCCCGGGTTCGAGGATGAACGCGGCTGGCGCAAGTATCCCCCGTCGGCAAATTTCAAACAAGACGATGACGTCGGGATCAGCGGAGCGAAAACGTTCGAGACCGTTCTCAGTCCGAACGCACGAAAAGATAAAATTCCGGCTCAGCTTTTTTCTTACTTCGATCCATTGAAGGAGCAGTACGTCACGCTCCGCGGCGACCCGATTCCGATTCGCGTGGAAGGAGGTGTGGCTCCAGCCGCGACGGCGCCTCCCGCCGCGGTCAACGCGCCGACCACGGCGGCTTCCCGCGCGCCCGCGCCGAAACAGCAGGACATTCTTTATCAGCTCACCGATCTGCCGCCGGCACCGCAGTCGTTTGCGCCGCTCTATGCCCGCCGTTCTTTCTGGCTCGCGCAACTCTTCCCTCTCCTTGCGTTGCTCGCGTATATCTTCTGGCGAATGCGTCGGGCGCATCTCGATAACCGCGAGGCTCGACGGCGGGAAGCGTTGCAGCGTGAAGCAGCCGAGCTGCATCGCAGTTTGCATCGTGACGATGTTTCACCGCAGGAATATTTCTCACGCGCATCGCGCGCGGTTCAATTAAAGACAGCGCTGGCGAAAAATCTTGATCCGAACAAGGTCGACGCGGAAATCGCGGCGTCCGCGTTCCAGGCGGACGATGCAACTCGAATGCGCTTGCGTCATTTATTTGAGAAGAGCGACGAGGTCCGGTACAGCGGCTCCGGATCGAACGGCATTCGCCTGCTTCCGCCGGAGACTCGCAAGGAAGTTCTCGATCTCGTGGATAATCTGAGAGCATGAAACGGACAATGCCCATCTTCGTTCTTCGGCTCGTGGCGATCGCAGTCATCTGCGGGTGCGGGTCCGCCCTGCGCGCAGAGCAAGGCCCCGCGCTGGAAAAAGCGAACCGGGATTTTAGCCAGGGACATTTTCGGGAAGCGGTCGACGGCTATCAAGCGCTGGTGCGGTCCGGCCAGGTGAGCGCAAACATTTTCTACAACCTGGGGAATGCGTGGTTCCGTCTGGGAGACTTCGGCCAGGCGATCCTGAACTACGAACGCGCCCTGGCGCTCGACCCGCACCATCCGGAAGCGGAAGCGAATCTGCGTCTGACCCGCGATGAAGCCCGCGCTCTGGAGTTGAAGAAGAATGGGCTCGAACGTTACATCGCGGCGGGAACCCCCACGCAATATTCGATCGCAGCCTCGATCGCATTTTGGCTTGCGCTCTTCGCCCTGACGCGTCTGTTCTTTTTGCGGAGACGCTCGCTGAAATGGATCAGCTTCATCATCCTTTTGCTCGGTCTTTGCGCAGGGGTGGTCTTCGCGCTCTACACGATGGAGACAAGTGGAAGAGCATTCGCGATCGTGACCGGAAAGAATATCGAGGCGCGACTGGCCACCGCGGATAACGCCAATAGCGTCCTGGCCTTACCGCCCGGGAGTGAGATCAAAGTCCTGAGCGAACGGGGCGAGTGGGTTTACGCCGCCCTTCCGAACGATCTTCGCGGCTGGATTCCGGCAAAGAGCGCGGAACGACTGCGATTGTAGCGCCGATCAATGGCCGGCCGCGGGTAGAGCGCCGTCTCGAAAGCGGGTCGCGCTAAACGGCTCCGATGGACCACATCATCTTATTTGCATCTGTTTTGCCGGTTGCGCCGAATAGACTTGATGAAGCGAAAGACATCGAGGCGCGCGCCGCGGAAATGCGATTCAGCGGAACCGATGCGGCTGGGCTTCGCCGTCAAGGTGGTCGGCACGCCCGATCTCAAAAGCAACGACAGCCGGCGGTGGCGGCAGGAGCCGCATCTTCGCGTCTCGATCGGTTATCTCCATCGCATCTTCGATTACCTCTCTGCAAACCAGATCCGAATGTACCGCATGTCGTCCGACATCGCGCCCTACCTCACCCATCCGGACTTTCCGCAATTTCACCGCCAGATTGACGAGTGCGCACGCGAACTGCGCGCCCTGGGTCAACGCGCGCGCGAACTGGATCTGCGGCTTTCGTTTCATCCCTCGCAGTTCATTGTCCTGAATAGCCCCGACCCGATCCTGGTCGGGAAAAGCATCGCAGACCTCGCCGCGCAGAGCGCGATGCTGGATTGCATGGGGCTGAATCGCGAGGCGGTGCTGGTCGTGCACGCCGGTGGTGCCTACGGCGATCGCGAGAGTGGCTGCGTGCGCTGGATCAAAACCTATCGCAAACTTTCTCCGGAGATTCGGCGGCGTTTGGTCCTGGAAAATGACGATCAGCGTTATAGCGCCGCGGATGTTCTGCGCATCCACGACGAAACTGGCGTGCCACTAATCTTCGATCATCAACACTTCTGGTGTTTCAATCCTGAAGAGTTGGAACTGCGCGCAACCGTCAGCCGGTTTCTTAAGACCTGGCCGAGCGGCATCAGGCCCAAGTTGCATTTTTCTTCCCCACGCACGGAGCTGCGCGAGTTAAAAAGGAAAGATCGTACGACGCGAAAACGCAAAATCGTGTTGCAACCTCCGGTCTGGACAGGACACGCGGATTTTTGCCATCCGTTTGAATTTATCTCGATGATGCGACTGCTGAAGGAACCAACCTTTGACGTGATGCTCGAAGCGAAATCAAAAGATCTCGCGCTGATGCGCCTGCGACGTGACCTGGTTCGTTATGCGCCTGATGTGGCCAGGCGCTTTGGCCTGGCCGTTTCGGATCAGATTCCGGACGAGCCAAAAATTATCGAGATGGCCGATCTGGAGTGATAGGTGGATCTCGCGCTGCCACCGTGCCTCTCCCGGAGTTGAGAAGCGCGCAAATGTCCACATCTTGAGTGCGTATGAACGCGGAGATGGATGTCGGCACCAACAAGAAGGCGTTCCAGATCAATCTCGACGCGAAAAAATACGGGACGTTCGCGGAGATCGGAGCGGGCCAGGAAGTGGCGCGGCGATTTTTTCACGTGGGCGGCGCTTCGGGGACCGTGGCGAAAACGATGTCGGCTTACGACATGACTTTCAGCGATGCCATTTACGGGACGGCCGATCGCTACGTAAGCCGCAACCGGCTCTACACGATGCTGGACCACGAGTACAATTTGTTGATCGAGCGACTGGATCAGAAGTTTGGAAACGAGCGCACCTTTTTTGTTTTCGCCGATACGGTGGCCGCGCGCAGTTTCAAACAGCATAACGAATCACATGGCTGGCTGGGCGTTCGTTTCCAGGAGCAAACGCGCGGAGAACCGAGCCAGATCATTATCCACATCCGGATGCTCGATGAATCGAACGTCGACCAGCAGGAAGCGCTCGGCATCATTGGGGTGAACCTGCTTTACGGCGCGTTCTATCATCGTCCGCCGGAAAAATTGATCGCGTCGCTCCAGGAGAATCTCGCGCCCGATCGCATCCAGGTGGACATGATCAAGTTCTCGGGGCCCGCGTTTCCAAACATCGACAATCGGCTCATGAGCTTGCAACTGGTGAGCCAGGGGTTGACCGACGCGGTGATGTTCCGAGCTGATGGCGATACCGTGCAGCCCGCCGATATTCTCTACAAGAAAGCGATCTTGGTGGAGCGCGGCAGTTTTCGCCCGGTGACCTATGCCACGAACGACATGCTGACCGGCGCGCGCGCCGCGTTCCTCAAGCAATCGGGCCGCTCGGAAGAGGAGCTCGTGGTTCTGATGGAAATGACACTCGAAAACCTGCTCTCGGAAGGCCAGCTTAACCACGCTGATTTTCTGGCCCGCGTGGATATTTTGGGCGTGCTCGGCCGCACGGTCATGGTCTCAAAGTTCGGCGAATATTTCCGGCTCGCTTCTTATCTCGCGCGATACACGAATCGAATGATCGGGCTGGTAATGGGCGTGCCCAGTCTCATGGAAATCTTCGACGAGAAATATTACCTTAATCTTGAGGGCGGAATTCTCGAGGCCCTCGGACGAATGTTTAAGAGCGGCTTGAAACTGTATGTCTACCCGATGATCGATGAGAAAACGGGCCAGCTTTTGACCGCGACAAAACTCGAGGTGGCGCCGAACCTCCAATCGCTCTTCCGTTATCTGATCGACAATGAATTCATTCAGGAAATCACCGAGTATAATTCGGAGTATTTGCGCATCTACCCGCCGGACGCGCTGGCGAAATTGCAATCCGGAGATCCCGCCTGGAAAGGGATGGTGCCGCCGGAGGTAGCGGAGATCATCCAAAGCCGTCAATTCTTCGGTTATCGCGCTTCTCCCGCGACCTGACAGAGCCTTTTTTCACCCGCCATCAAACCCATTCCGCGGAGCCTGGCTATGGGTAGAAAAACAGACTGTCGGCACGGTTCCCGCTACGGGTATGACAGCATCATGGCGAGGCGCGGAAATTCTGTCTTTGGGATCGATCTGGGGAAGCACGTTTTCAAGGGAGTGCTGCTCCAACGAAAAGGCGACGAACGCTTCGTGCTGACCAGCTACGCTTCACGGGAAGTCCCGGAGGAAATGACCACGCCAGAGGACCTTTCGCAGCAGCTCAAACTTTTGTTCAAAGATTTAGGCGGCAACGCCAAAGGGTGCGCCATCGCCGTTTCGGATCCGGAATCACTTCTCCGCATCATCGAACAGCCCGATACACCGATCGACCTTCTTCGCAACGCTCTTCGCCTCAACGGGCTCATGGTTCTGAATCAGGAATGCAAGGATTTCGTCCTCGATTGCGCCCCGCTTTCCGGGAATGGGACCAATGGCCACGGAACGAATGGCTCCGGGACGAGTGAGACGGCGAATGGCTCGTCGGAAACTCCCGCGCAGGACGGAGTCGCCAAAACAAAATATCTTGTTGGCGGAATGTTGCGGCCAATGGTGAAACAAATTGCCGAGGCGTGTAGCAAATCGCGTGTTACCGCGGATATTTTGCAGCTCGCGCCGGTTTGCTCATTCAACGCTTTTGAATTCGCCTATCCGGATATTTTCGCGAAGGACGCCTTCCTCCTGCTCGACATGGGTCATTTGCAGAGCACGGTGATGATCGGCAGCAAGAAGGAACTCGTTCTCGTCCGCAGCATCGATTACGGCGGCAAGGCACTCACGCAAGCGCTGACCGCCGACGGCGCCCTCGACGCAAACGCCGCGCGGGTGATGATGCAGCAGGGCGATCCCGGCATGACGGACATATGCCGGAGTTCCCTCACCCGGCTCGCCACCGAGGTTCGTAACTCGATCGGCTTTTTCGAAGGACAACACGAGCAAAGCATTCATAGAATTTTTGTTTCAGGCGGCCTCGCCCGCACGGAGACGATCCTCCAGACCTTGAGCGATGAGCTGGGATTGCCGTGCGAAATCTGGGACCCGCTCGAGACCTGCGAAGTGGCTCTGCCAGCAGCGAAGCGCCAGGCGCTGCCGCATGAATTTGTGTCCCTCAATGTCGCCTGCGGCGCCGCGTTTGAATATCTGAGGAACTAGACGCGCATGGCCCTGCATCTCAACCTCCTCCACGAGGAGCACCTGGAACAACGTCAGCGCCAGCGCGATCCGCTCAAGATCGGCATGATGGTGCTGGGCGCGCTCGGCGCGCTCATGATCGCCTACTACATGTGGAACGCCTACAAGACGCTCGAAATCCGGAACCGGCTCAGTGCGGTCGAACATGACTGGTCCAGGATCGAACCTAAGGTCACGGGGGCGCAAAAGCGTTCCGCGGAATTGAACAGCATTATCAGCACGACAAAGGTGCTCGACAACATGATCGACGGCCGATTTTTCTGGGCGCCGTTCCTCGAAACACTTTCGCGTTGCGTCGCTTTGAATGCCCAGATCACAAGCGTGGATGGCACTGTGCTCGAAGACAAGAGCGTCAGCGTGATGATCGAAGGACTGGCCGCAGGGCGTGAACCTCGCGCCGCCGCGGAAGAACTCCGGCAACTGCTGCTGGAACAGCTTGGGCAAACGTACGGCAAGGTGAAAGTGGAATTCAAAACGCTCGAAGACCTGGACACGCTCGCGAAGATCGGCGGCGATAACATGCCCATGGCGCGCTTCGGCTTGAGCGTGTTTTTCAGTCCATCCGATTCCGCGCCGAAGGCCGCCTCGCCGCCCACGCGCACCCGGACCCCGAAGTAATGAAAAAACTAAATTTGACCAAAGATCAGATCCAAAAGCTGTCGCTCAGTTCGATCGGCTTCGTGGTCCTGCTCTACGTTTATTTCAGCTTCTTCCTCGGCCCGCTCAATAAAAGCCACGATTCGATGCTGGCCTCGATCAACGAGCTCCAAGGGAAAATCGCCGGCTCGAAAAACGAGTTGACCAAGGCGTTGAATCTCGAAAAACAGGCCAGCGCAGCGACGACGCGTTTCGCGGCCCTCAAAGCGCTCAGCCCGGAAGGCGCGCCGATCGCATGGTTCCCACCCAGAATGAAAACTTTCTTTGCGACTCAGCAAATCGATAAGAGTACCGCGAGACTGGAATCCAGCTCTGCCTACAAGGAAACAGAGCTCTCCAGCTGGATGCGTTACACCTGGCTGCTCGACCTGCCGCAAACGGATTTTTCCACCATGGGCAAGGCCATCTCGACCCTGGAAAACACCGAGCCGCTTCTCTCGATCATGCATTTGAACGTCCACGCCATCGCCGATGATCCCCAATTCCAACAGGTCAGCCTGAGCGCAACGACTGCGATTGTGAAACGATGAAAACGCTCCCAACCATTTTTGCTTTGGCCTTTCTCAGCCTGCCTGGTGTGCGCGCAAACGAAACTGCGCCCGAGATCGAGCTGAAAAACAAGTCGAGCTTCACCATGGAAGCCAGTGGCCGCAACCCGTTCTGGCCAATCGGCTGGAAGCCGGTCGCGAGGGCCCAGAACACGGTGGAACATGTCGGCCCCGAAATCCTGCCCTCCGCCTTCGTCGTCAGTTCGATCACGGTCGATCACGGTGCGCGTTACGCTATTATCAATGGCAAACCGATGCAGGAAGGCCAGGTCTTTGGCTTGCAACTCGGTAGTCAGACCTATCAGCTCACGGTGAAAGCGATCGAAGACGGTCGCGTGATCCTGGCGCGCCGCGATCAGGAAATCATCGTGCCACTTCGCCGCAAGTAAGCGGAGAGGCGCTCACCGCGGCGAGCCTGACCGATCGAACCGGGCGCTCAACTCAGGCGCCTTACATTTTCCGGAAGAATTGGGAGTGAACGTCGGCCCTTTTTTCCAGCGTTTCCCGCAAGGCCCCGACCGGGTTGGAATGCTTCGGTTCGCAAACGAGCGCCACACACAGGCGGACCATGTTCGCGTAGTCGTCCACGGACACATATTCGCACTGGATACTGCCATCGGAGGCGCAGTTGTGATAATTGCCCAGGCCGATGCTCGCGGCCACGGATCGATAGCCATAGAGCTGATACGCGCTGGCTTCGCAGGCGCCGCCATCCAGCAGGAAACGTTGCACCGGGATGGCGTTTGCTGCCGCCACGCTCATGACCCGCGCGGTCTCGCCGCTGTCAAAAATCGATAAGCGATCACCGACGCGCACGATTGGGCCGCGGCCGATTTCCGCTCCACCGCGAGGCGTACTTGTTTCCAATGAAAAAATCGTGATGTCCTTCGGCAGTATTCGCGCTCGTGCCAGTTGGATCGCCCCCCAGAAGCCGACCTCTTCCGCGCGCGTGAAAAGGCCAAGACAATGCACATTCGCCCGCGCGCTCTCCAAGTCCCGAAAGAGACAAATGATTTCGGCGCAGCCTAACAAGTCGTCGCACGCGCGGGAATGGATTTGACCATCCTTGAATTCGAACGCCGGCAGGTCCCACATCGCGAAATCGCCGAACTCGCGTCTCTGCGGATTGACCAGAAAACGCTCGGCGACAGAGCCGAGGAAACGCCAGTCGCCGCCCTTTCTCCGCACCCAACCAGGATGATCCATGTGCGCCGCGAAAGCCCATCGCGGCCGCACCCGGGTTCCGCGCCGATACCGCGCAATCATATTTCCGCACGCGTCGTGCTCGATCCGGACGTGCGCGCATTTTTTCAACTCGGCGACGATCGCGTCCCGCACCGCATCCTCGTGGAACGGCGCCGTCGGCTGTTCCGCGAGAGAACGAACGACGCGCAGCAATTCTCGCCGTTGCATGAAATCAGACGACGGTTGACCCAGCGCGCGCGCAGGGGACGAATTCGCTCTCATGCAGAACGATGCGCTTGGATCCGCGCAGGAGACGCCACCATTCCAGCGCGCTCCCAGCCGCGATCAGGATGACGAGCGCGACAAAACAGAAAGCCACCAGGGCATCGAATCGCCAGACCGCCGCCTGGCGCGTCATCTGTGCAGCCTTCACGGCATCGCCGATTGTCAGTGCCTTTTGGGTGAACGATTCCGCGCCGCTGATGAACCCGAGATTGGGATCGGGCGAAAAGATTTTCAAGTAAGCGGCGCTGAAGGTAACCACGCACATAAAGCCGAGGGGCACGAGCGTGACAAAAAGATAGCGCACCTTGCGCATCTTGATCAGGACAGTGGTGCCGAGACAGAGCGCGATGATTGAGAGCAACTGATTCGCGATGCCGAAGAGCGGCCAGAGAGTGTTAATGCCACCGAGCGGATCGATCACGCCTTGATACAGAAACCATCCCCACGCGCCCACCAACAAGACGCTGGAAAAAAGGTTTGCAGACCACGATCTGGTGTCGCCGAGCGGTTTCCACAAATTGCCCAGGAGATCTTGCAGCAAAAATCGCCCGACGCGCGTGCCGGCATCGAGCGTGGTCAAAATAAAGAGCGCTTCGAACATGATCGCGAAGTGATACCAGAGCGCGAGCGCGGTCGGATTCGACGAAATGCGCGAGAACATGTGCGCCATCCCGACGGCGAAAGTTGGCGCTCCCCCAGCCCGGCCAAACATCGTCGTCTCGCCCAGACCGGTCGCGAGTTTTTGCATTTCCGCTTCGCTCACGGGAAAGCCGGCCGCGCTGATCTTCGCAACCACTTCCGTTGGCGTGCCCTTAGTGTTGATGGCGAAATATTCACCGGGCTGAAGCACGCAGGCTGCGATCATGGCCATCAACGCGACCATCATCTCGGTCACCATCGCGCCGTAACCGATATCGCGGATGCGCGATTCCCGGGTGAGCATTTTGCAGGTGGTGCCCGACGCGATCAACGAATGAAAACCCGACACGGCCCCGCACGCGATCGTGATGCAGACGAACGGAAAGACCGGACCCGCGAAGACGGGGCCGGTGCCATCGATAAAGCGGGAAATTGACGGCATCAAAAGCATCGGCCGCAAGACGACAACTGCCACGGCCAGCGCGGCGACGGTGCCGAGTTTCAGGAAAGTGCTGAGATAATCTCGCGGCGTCAGCAGCAGCCAGACGGGAAGGATGGATGCCGCCAGTCCGTAAATCATCACGGCCCACGCGAGCCATTTTTCATCCTGTCGAAACCAGCTTTCGATCACGGGATAATGCGCAAGAAATTGTCCACCCCAAACGGCGAAGGCGAGACCCGCGAGTCCGAAGGCGGTGATCCAGAACACGCCGATTTTTCCGCTGCGCAGGCCGAGGCCCATGATGAGAGCGACGGGAATCGTGGTGGCCATGGTGAAAACGCCCCAGGGACTTTTCGCGAGCGCCTGCACCACCACCAGCGCCAGCACCGCCATGATCATGATCATGATCAGGAGCACGCTGATCAGAGCGAGCGCGCCCACCCCGCGTCCAATTTCTTCCTTCACCATTTGCCCGAGCGTTTTGCCGCGGCGCCGGACCGAACTGAAAAGCACGATCATGTCGTGCACACCGCCGCCGAGAGTGGCGCCGATCAAGATCCAGAGCGTCCCCGGCAGAAATCCGAATTGCGCTGCGAGGACTGGTCCGACCAGCGGGCCCGGCCCGGCGATCGCGGCAAAATGATGCCCGAAAACCATCCAGCGATTTGTCGGAACAAAATCTTTCCCGTCTTCATGGGCGATCGCGGGCGTGGCGCGTTCGTCGTTCAGGACGAGGACTTTTGTCGCCAGCCATTTGCTGTAGAAGCGATAGCTGATCGCGAAAGTGCAAAGCCCTGCGGTGACGATCCAGAGCGCGCTAATTTGTTCGCCCCGGGAAAGCGCGAGCACAATGATCGCGCCCAGGCCCAGGGCCGCGACCGCAATCCAAAGTAATTTTTTCCAGAGTCTCATCGATCAACTGCTGCTGGCGCGCGGAAAGAATTTATCCGAAATGGCGGGTCGCTGACAACAAGCGATCTGCCGTTGACACAGCAGAGCGACGGTATTACGAACCCGCTTCGGCTCCGAATTCATTATGCGGTTTACCTACAAGCTCAAAAAAGTGATTTCGGGCGATGCCTACGCGAGCGCGCGGCGTCACATGAAACAGATCCTGCTCGGCCGCGCGCCACTCCGTTTCGACGCGGCTCGCATCGCCAAAACGGTCGATCCTGAAAAGTTCCGTCAGGTTTATCAGCGCCACGCGGTGGAGGATCCCGGCGATGCCTGGCCGAAATATCTCGATCTGGAACGGTGGATGGAAATTAATTTGCGGCGCGTGCGGGATCTGGGGCTCGATCTGGGCGGGCGCAAGCGAGTGCTGGATATCGGATGCGGCACGGGATACTTCCTCTACATCTGCCAGTATCTCGGCCACGACGTTCTCGGGCTGGACCTGGATGAGGAACCCGGTTTCACGGAAATGGTCGAGCTCCTCGGAGTGAAACGCAAAATCTGGCGGATCGAAGCTTACCAGCCGTTGCCCGATCTCGGTCCGAAATTCGACGTGATCGCGGCTCACATGATTTGTTTCAACGGGCACAAGAGCGACAAGCTTTGGCAAATTCCCCAGTGGAAATTTTTCCTCGACGATCTCACCACCCATCTGACGCCCGATGGGCAGGTTTGCCTGGAATTGAATCGCGAATACGACGACACCAATTACACGCCGGAGCTGAAGGAATATTTCGAGGCGCGCGGCGCCGAGATCCACACCCAGCGCGTCCTCTTCAATCCATTGCTGCGCGCGCCTTCCGCAGCTGCGCGAGCTGCTCGCTGAAATCGGTTTTCCTTTGCCGGTGTTCCTGCACCACGGCGGCCGGCGCTTTCTCCACAAAGGAGGCGCTCGAAAGTTTTGCTTCGACGATGCGCAACTCGTTTTCCAGCTTTCCGATTTCTTTCTCGAGTCGTTCACGCTCTGCCGATTTATCGCCACCGGCGATGAGGAGATAGAGTTCACCCACCGGCGTCATCGCCACCGGGACGCCCGCTTCCGGCTGATATTTTGGATCGAGGGTTAGCTCCTCGGCATTGACCAAGCGCGAGATCGTGGGCAACTCCTGATCCTCCGTCCCAGTCGCCGGACGCAAAATGAAACGCGCCTTTTTGTTGGAAGGAATTCGCGAGGTCGCGCGCAAATTCCTTCCGGCCAGGATCGTTTCGTAAACGCTGGCCACCTTTTCTCGAGCTGCGGCGATCGATTGCAAATCGACCGAAGACAAAGCCGCAGCCGGTGGCGAAGCAAACTGGATCGAGCTCGATTTGATGTCCCCTTCCCCGCCGCCAAAGCCAAAGACCGACCAAAGTTCCTCGGTGATGTGAGGCATGAACGGATGAAGCAGCCGCAGAAATCCAGAGAGAACGAAATCCATCACCGCCAGGACCGATTTTTTCCGCGCCTCATCCTCGCTAAAGATTTCCGTCTTCGCGGCTTCGATGAACCAATCGCAATAATCGCTCCAGAAAAAATCGTAAAGACGCTGGGCTACTTCGTTGAATTTGTATTCCCGATAAGCCGTCTCGGTCGCGATCAACAGCTCATCGAAACGCGCCAGGACTTCGAGCGCGTAAATGGAAAGTGGATGTTCCTCCAGACGCGGCGTCGCTTCACTGGATCCGTGCATTTGCCGAAAACGGGCGGCGTTCCAAAGCTTCGTCGCGAAATTGCGGCCTTCTTCGATCTGTTTCTCATCGAAGGCGATGTCCTGTCCGCTCGGCGCGATGCGCATCAAACCAAAGCGCAATCCGTCGGCGCCGTACTTCGCGATTAAGTCCAGCGGATCAGGCGAGTTGCCCAGCGACTTGCTCATTTTGCGTCCCTGTTTGTCGCGAATGAGCCCGGTGAAAAAGACATCGCGAAACGCAATGTTGTCTTCGATCGCCTGCGTTTTGCCCGGCTTGAACTCAAGTCCGGCGATGATCATGCGAGCGACCCAGAAGAAAATGATATCCGGCGCCGTGACGAGGACGGATGTGGGATAAAACTTCGCGCGCGTTTCCAGATCCATCGTCTCGTAGGCCCAGAGCCAGGAGGAAAACCAGGTGTCGAGCGTGTCCGTATCCTGTTGCCAATCGTCGCCCGGCGATTCGAGCTGCACGCGCGTTTCGTCGCCGCGATACCACGCCGGAATGCGATGGCCCCACCAGATCTGGCGGCTGATGCACCAATCCTGAATGTGCTCCAGCCATTGCGCGTAAACCTTTTCCCAGTGCACGGGAAAAAAACGAATGAGATGATCGCGCACCACCGCGAGTGCTTCCTGCGTTTTCGGATAGCGCAAAAACCATTGCTCGCTCAGGCGCGGCTCGATCGCCACTTCGCTGCGCTCGCTGAAGCCAACATTGTTTTCGTGCGGCTCCTCTTTCGCGAGAAGACCGCGCTCGCTCAGTAATTCCACCGATTTCTTGCGGGCCACGAAACGGTCCAGACCGTCCAGCTCGGGCACGGCCGGGCAATTGATCCGGCCATCGGGATGGAGCACATCGATCACCGGCAAGGAATGGCGAAGCCCAATATCGAAATCCGTTTTGTCGTGTGCCGGCGTCACTTTCAAAACGCCGGTGCCGAATTTCGGATCGATCACTTCGTCGGCGATAATCGGCAATGCTTCGCGCGCGAGCGGGCGCCAGGCGTGTTTGCCGATCAGATCGATATATCGCTGGTCCGTTGGATGCACCGCGACCGCGGTATCCGCCATGATCGTCTCCGGCCGCGTCGTGGCGACTTCCAGGTATCGCCCCGGTTCTTCCACGATCTCATAGCGAACGTAGGACAGGCTCCCCTGCTGCGGCCTCGCGATGACTTCCTCATCCGATAACGCGGTCTGCGCCGCCGGATCCCAGTTGATCATCCGGCGTCCGCGATAAATCAGGCCTTTGTCGAAAAGATCGATAAACACGCGCTCCACCGCGAGGACATAAGCGTCGTCGAAAGTGTAGCGCTGACGCGACCAGTCGCAGGAACAGCCCAGGCGCTTGAGCTGTTCGATAATGATGCCGCCGTGTTTTTCCTGCCAATCGAGGACACGGCGGAGAAATTCCTCGCGGCCGAGGTCGTGGCGCGTTTTGTTCTCCGTCTTTCGCAGATGTTTTTCGACAGCGGTCTGGGTGCCCACGCCGGCGTGATCGGTGCCCGGCAACCAAAGCACTTCGAAGCCCTGCATCCGTGCGCGGCGCGAGAGAATATCCTGGATGGTATTGTTCAGAACATGGCCCAGGGTCAGAATGCCAGTGACGTTCGGCGGCGGAATTACGATCGAGAACGCCGGCTTGGCCGAATGCGCATCCGCTCGAAAACAACCGGCCTCATCCCAGCGCGCATACCATTTCGGCTCGACCGCGGCGGGATCGTAGGTTTTCGGCAATTCAGGCATGGCGATGGAATGATGCGAGTGCCGCGTGGGATTGCAAAATGAAACATCTCTTCCCTCGTTCCCCTGCTCGTGCTCATGCTCGCAAATCGTCCCCGCTTGATCGGATTAGAAATCACGATTACGAGCAGGAGCGCGAGCATGAGAACGAGGAAGAAAAAACATCGCCAGCGGTTCTTCCTGGCAGCTCTTGTGGTCGCGTTGGTCGGTTCGGCCGCGGCGGCCACCGAATGGACCGTCATTCGCCAACGCGAGCGCCCGTACGTGACCTTCGCGAACGTTGCCCAGTTCTATCAATTCCCCGAATACACGCGCATCAGCCGGACCGTCTCGCTCCGAAGCGAGCGCCGGGTCATCCGCGCCCAGGCCGGAACGAGCGAGTTTTCGATCAACGGTGTTCGTTTCTTCGCGAACTTTCCGCTCGTGAGCAGCGGCGAGGACGATCTGGTTTCGGTAATGGACGTCAGCAAAATTATCGAGCCCGTCCTGCGCCCGAGTCGAATTCAAAGAGCGGAGAAGGTCGAGACTGTGGTCCTGGATCCTGGCCATGGCGGCGCCGACCAGGGAGCTTCGAGCACCTGGGGAACGGAGAAAGGTTTCACCCTCGATGTCGCGCTCGCCGCGCGCACGCTGCTCATTCGCGCCGGCTATAAAGTGGAAATGACCCGCGTAAACGATGTGGCTGTTTCCCTGCAGGACCGCGTAAATTTTGCCAATCGTTTTCCGCACGCCGTTTTTGTCAGCATCCATTTCAACTCATCTTCCGGCGGCGCCGGGGTTGAAAGTTACACGCTTGCTCCGGAGGGTGTGCCCTCGAATGCTTCGAGCGAACATCACATCTCAGCCATCGATCTGGGACGTTATGCCGGGAACGCATTCGATACGCAGAATATCGCGCTGACTGCTTCCATTCATGCCTCAGTTTTGTCGAAACTTTCCGTCTTCGATCGAGGCGTGCGCCACGCGCGCTTTCATGTTCTACGCGACGTCAAAATTCCGGCGGTCCTGCTGGAAGGAGGGTTCATCAGCGACCCGGCGGAAGGACAGCGAATTTCGACGGCGCAATACCGCCAGCAACTCGGCGCGGCCATCGCGCAGGGCATTCAGAATTATAACGCGGCTGTGAATTATCGCGCCGGCGTGAGCAACTTCGCGGTGGCTAAAACGAATCTGCCGCCTCATGCGCATTCCATCAGCGAGCCGCTCGGCCTGAACACGCAGCTCGAACCGAACCCCCTTCATCCACCCTCCATCTCGATCAACCCCGGTGAGTAACGAGAAGGCGCAAGGCGGCCCCGCCGAAAAATCGAATCCCATCGGTGTCTTCGATTCCGGCATCGGCGGTTTGACGGTGGTAAACGCATTGCGCAACCTTTTGCCTAACGAGTCGATTTTTTATCTCGGCGACACCGCGCGGGTCCCGTTCGGCGGGAATAGCGCCTCCACGGTCCAGCGTTACAGCCTCGAGATTGCCTCGATGCTGCTCGAAGAGAACGCAAAAACTGTCGTGGTCGCATGCAACACGGCTTCCGCGGTCGCGCTTTCGCGGCTCACGGAAAGCGTGCCCGTCAGTGTGACCGGAGTCATCCTGCCCGGTGCCCAGGCGGCCGTCGCAGCGACGCGGACCGGTCACATTGGCGTG
>JBEEHO010000346.1:0-17876 GCA_041167425.1 Verrucomicrobiota bacterium
GCCTGGCCGAGCGACCCCGCCGTATCCACGACCGCTTTGGCGAAAGTGTTGTACGGAATGCTGCGGTCGGACGTGAGATTATATGCGTGCTTCGGTTGCCAATGAAGACCAGCGTCTTCCGGTCTGACTTGCAGGAGGATGAGATCGTCTTCACGGCCGAAGTGCCGCGCCATCTCCGAAAGCGTTTCCCAATATATGCCTTTGTCGTCGATGCAGAGCCCACCCCAAGTCGGTTCGTTGCGGAAGACTTGGAATAGCAGCGGCGTGATACCTGATCGTGTTTTGCCTGAACCCGTATCGCCTGTGATGAGCCAGCCGCGGCAAAAGTCTGCGCGTGTCCACTTGAAGCCAGCGAGCCGGATAACTGCTCGATGCTCGCGCCGTCGAGAGAGATGCGAGATCAGAATGATGAACGCAGTCAGCCAAAAAACGCCTACTGCGGCGAACCCGAGAGTCGCACTCATATAAAACGGCCGATCAGCGCGCCGGCAATTGCCGCCAACGCGACCAGTACAAGAAGCATTGCCAAACGGACACGATTCAGTCGTTCGACGTTCTGCCCGAAGCGGCGCAACTCGGCCACGAGATCAGATGCTTGGTTGACGAACGATTTTGATCGCCGGTCGAGCAGTTCGATCGTGCCGCGAAAATCCTCGAAGCTGGGAATGGCGATGTCCTGAGTATCGTCAGTATGCGCGTGTTGGAGATACACGCGGACCAACCCCAGCGCGGCGATCATCGGATCGCCATCGGCGATGTGATGCTTGCGCTGCCACTCGCCGATTGCGCGCTCTAATGGATCATCGGCGTTCACGCGGCGAATTTCTCGGCCGCCTGCGGATCGGTAAGGAGCAGATCAGCGGCGCGATACAGTTGCCGGTAGAAGCGCATTTGCCACGTCTTGAGCCGCTGCCGGTCAAGCAGGTTGAACGCGGGATGCACCAATGCCGGAGTGACTGGTGTGTTGTGCTCGTTCAGAGCGGTGACGAGCCAATCGTACATGCGCGGCATCGAAATCTCGCGCGCGTGCAATACATCGACAACGTGCCGGCGTGTTTTGCTCCCGTCGTAAATCTTGAACGCGTCGCTGTGCGCTTCATTCTTCACCACGACCCAGCTGCAACCGTCACGTAGCGCATCCGACAATGTTCGCAGTTGCTCAACGCTGTCGGCCTCGTGATTGACCGGACAGATGACGGTTAGCCGCGCGTTCAGTGAACGCAGCACCTCCGCCAAGCCGACCTCATCGAAGAAGTCGATGAACAGGTCGGTTGAAGCCGCGCGGCAGTCGATCACGAGCAGATCGGAAGTTTCCGCAGTCGTGAACACGCGATCAATTTCACGTCGATGTTCGAGGTTGATGAATTCCGCCTCTGGGTGGAAGCGCTTCAGTGTCGAGTTCTCGTGATCACTGTCGATCGCGCAATGAGCGATCCCGCAATCTTTCAGATACTGGACGAAGTTTGTGGCGAAGAAGCTCTTTCCGACTCCGCCTTTGCCGTTGATGACGAGGTTGATTTGTTTGTTCATGTGATGGTGCGGTGATCAGAGGGTGCGCGGATCGGCGACGCGCGGTCCGCGTGTGCGGGGACGCTCCGCTGGCGGTTCGGTGTGCAAGAGTGGTGCCGGTGATGATGCAGGCGGTGACGGGTCCGCCACAACCGGGCCGGCCGCGCGCCGACGGCCGGATCGTCTCGGTGGTCGCTGCGGTGTGTGGTCGCCATTCACTTCGGCGAGGAATCGCGCGATCGTGTCGGTTCCGACCGACACGTCCACAGTGGCAAGCAATTCGCGGATGAGCCGGAGCGACGCGCCCTTTTGCCGCAGCTCGACAATGCCATCCTTGAGCGGCATCAATTTCGCGTGACGCGTCGATGGCGGCGGCGTGAATGTGCGCGCAGCCTCGTTGAAACGTTGCGTGCGCGCTGCGATGTCGGCGGCTTCGCTCATGGTTGCGGGAGCGGGTTAGCGACGAGCCGAAAATTCCTTAGCTGTGCTAAGGGGTAGGGCGTCCCTCCTTAAAAATCTGCGGTTCATACACGCAGCGTTCTCTCAGAACGGCGGCAGATCGCGGCTCCCTGGTTGGAGCAAGACTCGGCTGGTCGTGTGTTACTTCGCTGGTGTGCTTTCGCCGAAGACACAGACCAACCTCAAGAACGCGAAGGGCTACTTCGAGGAGCACCTGAGCGTTGGTGATTACTACGCCGAGAACGAGCGCGTCCAGGGTGAATGGGTCGGGGAAGGCGCGGCGTTGCTCGGGCTCTCCGGTAAAGTCATGCGCGATGAATTCCTCGCACTCTGTGAGAATCAGCATCCGAAATCAGGTGAGCAACTCACGCAAAGACGGAATACGGTTCGACGTGACGGTGCTGACGAAGTTGCAAATCGCCGCGTGTTTTACGACTTCACTTTCTCGCCGCCAAAGTCGGTGTCGATCGCAGCGCTTATTGGGGATGATCAGCGCATCGTCGGCGCGCATGCCGACGCCGTAAAGATTGCGCTAAAGGAGCTCGAACGTTTTGCCTCCGCTCGCCTCCGCGGCGGCGGTAACAATGCGGATCGGCGGACGGGCAATATCGTCGCGGCACTATTCGAACATGAAACTTCGCGGGCTCTCGATCCGCATCTGCATACCCACTGCATTATCTTCAACGCGACGTATGACAACGAGGAGAGCCGCTGGAAGGCGTTGCAGAATTATGAAATGCTCGGCGCACAGAAGTACGCAGAGAACGTTTACTATCACGAGCTGGCACGAGCCTTAATCGGGTTTGGGTACGGCCTCACCAATTCCGCCCGTGGTGATTTCGAATTGATCGGAATCGCGCCGGAACTTCGCGATCGATTCTCCAAACGTCATCGGGAGATCGATGAGAAAACACGCGCGTTTCTGGCGACACATCCAGAGAAGCGTGGTGGCAACGAGGATGCGATTCGCGAGCACATCGCCCACAAAGAGCGGGCGCGTAAGACTGAAGATGTTGGTTCGACAAGATTACGCCAACTATGGGCTGAGCAGCTGAGCATCGAGGACCTGGCATCATTACGGCAGATGCGAGGCGCAAAGTCTGGACTGGACCGGGATCTATCGCCTACAGAAGCAGTGTCGTGGGCGGAGGAACATTTGTTCGAGCGCCGCTCCGTAGTCCGTGAGCATGAACTTTGGCGTTGCGCGCTCGAGGCTGCGCGCGGCGGTTCAATCTCAGTCGCTGACATTAAAAAAGAGACCGCTTCGCGTGCTTATCTGCGCGCCGACGACAAAGTCGCACATCGCGATGTGCTCGCGCGTGAGTGGGAGATTGTGCAGGCCGCGCGGGATGGGATTGGTCGCTACGCGCCAATCGCGACCAGCGGTGGGAAGGCAGAAGAACAACTCGCCCCAGATCAAGATCGCGCGCTCAAGTTCATCCTGGCGTCGACAAACTTCATCACGTTGTTTAGGGGCGGTGCCGGCACGGGAAAAAGCTTCGTGCTCCAGCGTGTGCAGCGCGCGATCGACCAATCGCACCGGCCATCGATCGTTCTCGCGCCGCAGCGGCAGCAGGTGATCGACCTGAGCCGCGATGGTCTCGCGCAGACGCAAACCGTCAGCGAGTGCCTTCAGCGCGGCACGATCCCGGAGGGCGCTGTTGTGATTGTCGATGAAGCAGGTCAGATCGCGGGTCGACAATTGCGCGATCTTCTGCGGCTCGTTCACGAGCGGCGTGGTCGCCTGATCCTCTCGGGCGACACACGACAGCACGGACCGGTGGAAGCATCCGATGCCCTTCGCGCAATCGAGCGGTATTCTGGATTGCGCGCCGCGGAGTTGGACGAAATCCGCCGCCAGGAACCGAAGCGTGGTCGAACAGCCGACGAACGTAAACGTATCCGTCGCTATCGAGAAGCTGTAGAAGCGGCAGCCGCTGGCGATCTGCCGCAATCCTTTGCGAAACTCAATGATCTGGGAGCGATCGTCGAATGCAGCACTGGCGACCAGAGCGAGCAGTTATGCAGCGCGTATCTGGAAATCGCCGAGCGCGAAGAGTCGGCCATTGTCGTCTCGCAGACACGCGCCGAGGTACGGGAGATCAATAACGCGATTCGCAGTCGGCTTCGGCAGCGGGGCTTGCTCGGCGCCGCAGAGTCTCAGGTAATGGCGCTGGAACAACTCGATCTCACTGCTGCGCAGAAGCGCGACGTAAGACACTACCCGCCCGACTGCGTTCTAGTGTTCAACCGCGATTTCGGCGGTTGCGCTCGTGGCGAGCAAGGAAAGCTAATCGGAATCACCGCAAGTCGTCTTGCTTTGGAAGTGGCCGGGAGAGTCCGGCATGTTCCACTGAAAGATCTGGACCATATCAACGTGTGTTTGTCCCGCGATATCACGCTTTCTCCGGGCGACAAACTTCAGCTAAAGGCGAACGCCACGGCGGGGAATGGTCGCAAGCTGGCGAACGGCGAAATCGTTACGGTTGCGGCGATCAAGGCGAGTGGCGCGATTCGTCTGCGGGACGGCCGAGTCCTGCCGCCACATTATCGGCAATTCCTCCGCGGCTACGCCGTCACCTCATATGGTTCGCAAGGCAAAACAGTCGATCACGTTCTGTTCTCCGACTCCGCGGTGCGCGCCGCGTCCAACGCGCAACAATGGTACGTAACGATCTCACGGGGCCGGAAGAGCGTGCAAATTTTCACCCCCGACAAACATGAGCTACAGCGCGCGATCACCCGGAGCGGTGAACGCGACCTTGCTCTCGATCTTGTGAGCGCCCGCAGCACACGTTTTGGCGTGCGCCAACAAGTCCTTCGCTCCGTGCGACGCGGGCGCGAGTTCGCAAAGCGCGTATGCCGCATAGCGATGCGCTCCTGGACCGCCGTTTTCATTCCCCCCAACCTGAAACAACTTCATGAAACGCGAAACCGACAGACCATCCGTCCCGTCCGCCCCAACGTGCTGGCAGCGTGAAGGTCCGTGCGCTTGCCTGCGCATCGAGACTTCCGGAAAGGATGCGTATCTTTTCCCTTATCAGCATTTGGTCACGGCCTCGCTCATTCATGGCGAAGAGGGGGAGACTCTGCATCTCGCCTTCTCTTCACATGACGTCCAAATTGCCGGACGCAATCTGCGCGCTCTGATGTTGGCACTCCAAGATTTTGCGGTGAAATGGCTGCGTTCGATGCCGGAGCGTTACCACCGCTTGGAACCAGGTGAGAATGGAGTGATCTCCAGCATTCGGATCGAGGAGGCGAAATAGTTCGAGGCAAAACCGCTCCGGCGGGGGAGCGGGGAGCCGACAGCGAGCGCGTATGGTTGGCGTTCGCCGCATGGAAACGCTCATCCCAATGCCCCAAGCGCCCGTTCCTGAACAGGAGCGACTCGCCTATTCCGTTCAGGAGGCCGCCGATCTTCTTGGCGTCGATTATTTCAGTGTCTATCGGCTTATTCAGCGAGGAAAACTTCGCGCTTGTCGTGCGTTGCGGGGGAAACTGCTCGTTCCACGATCGGAACTGATGAGGCTGCTTAAAGTCTAAATTGGTCGACAATCTTGTTCAGGCCGCGACACCAAAGCTGACTCGGCGCGCCTGCGCGAAACTGTGGTCCTGCCGCAAATGGCCGTACGTCTTCATGCATAACGCGCCGCCGTCTTTGTGTCCGAGCCAGCGAGAAACGGTGGGAATGTCCACGCCACTCTCGATGCAGATCGTCGCGAAAAGATGACGAAGGTCATGATGGGTAATGCGCTTCATCCCGACCTTCTCGGCCGCGTGCGTCATGCTGTTTTGGCATTCGAAAACGCGCATCACGGTCATACTTGCCGCCTCGGCGGGCCGCTGCCTCCGCAGTTCCGTCAACATCTGCTCAAGCTCAGGAATCATCGGCACGTAACGCGTTTCTCCATTCTTTGTCGCAGTCTCCGGATCGCCACGCACGTGCAGCTCCCGCCGGCCGAAATTCGTATCGGCCCAGGTGACGAACCTGGCCTCACCAATCCGCACGCCGCTGTAAGCGAGGAACTTCACGAGGTTCGCGCAGTCTTTTGATTGTCGTGCACCAGCGGTGCGGATCTCCTCAACGAAGCGCAGGAATTCTTCGCGGGATGGCAACGCAAGCCGCTTTGCCCGCACCTTTACGCGCGAGAGGCCAGCCGCTGGATTGTTGAACCGCGCTCCTGTGCTGATTGCCTCGTCGAACACCGCGCGCAGCGTGCCGATGCTGTTATTGACGACGGTCGGGGCATATTGCTGTTGATACCGCGCGAGCCAATTCTCGCAGTCGCGGTCGCTGACTCTGCGAACATCCGTTTCAAGCAAAGCGGGCCATGAACGCTGGATGAAATCCATCATCATCTCGCGGTAATCTTTCGACCGCGGTTTGAGCGACACGCTAGCCCGTGTCTTGCGAAGATAGACCTCAGCCGCGTCACCAACCGTCATCTTGCCGTCGGCGAATGCCTTTACGGACTCGTGGCGGGATCGGTAGTCGCGAATCTTATCCGGCAGCCGCTGTTTCGCGACTGAGAACACCGCCGTCTCAAGACTCTGTCGGATCAGTTTACCGCCGACCTTAAAGCGCGCGAAATATGTCCCGGACGGCCGATAACGGAGCAGATTCTGTACGGTCGTGTGTTCCCAAAGCGGGTCGTCGTTAGTCGGCATGGCGAACGTGTGAGCCTTGCCATTCTTCAAAGTTAAACGCCGATGGTGCTCTTAAACGGGAGCAACGGATCGCTGGCGCGGGTATGATCGGGAAGACGCTCGATCGTGAATCAACTTGCCTGCCAAGGCAGAACGCGGAGAATGGTACCGCACAAACGGAACGGAATCCGCGCGTTGCACCGTTTTTGTCTGAGGGATACAAAAGGGGGATACAATGGCCGAAAAAACTGAATCAGAATGGAAGGTTTTCCCTCGTAAATGCCGGCATAGCTCAGTTGGTAGAGCAGCTGATTTGTAATCAGCAGGTCATCGGTTCGAGCCCGATTGCCGGCTTCTCCCTGGAAAACTGTTTCCGGGTCGACTGTTTATTTTACGAGTGAAACCAAGGACGTCGCGCTTTTCCACCGAATGGGGCGTTTATTTTGGAGCGACGCTCGTTTGCTGCGCCTTGACCTGCTGGTTCCTCCAGCTGTGGCGCGCGGACCTCGGCATTCCATTCGCCTATGGCATCAGAGATGAACTAATGGTGGCGATGAGTGCCAAAGGCCTGATCGAAAATCCATGGGTCTATTACAACGCATATCTTGGCATGCCTTTCGGCTCAGTGATGTTCAATGTCCCGCAGCCGGACATTTTCTTTTATCTGATCCTCAAACTTTTGGGCCTGACGACCAGCCGTTTCGGCCTGGTTATGAATCTATTCTATCTCCTGACCTATCCGGCGACCCTGCTCTGCACCTTATATGTTTTTCGTCAGTTCAAGTTAGGTTACCCGGCGGCGTTGTTAGGCAGCTTTCTCTATACCTTTCTGCCCTGTCATTTCATGCGGGGAGAAAGCCACTTGTTTCTGGCCGGGTATTACTTCATCCCATTGGTCGCGATGCTGATGTTTCAGGTAGCGTCAGCCACGCCGCCGTTACTCAAGGAAGGAGACGGGAAATGGCCCCGCCTCGCGTGGCCAGGCCGAAGTACCATCGGGACAATTATTATTTGTCTTATCACCGGGTCCTCGGGAGTCTACTACGCTTTTTTTGCTTCTGTCCTCATGCTGTTAGCGGGGTCGGCCGCGGCGGCTGCGCAACGCCGGCTGGCGCCCGTGATCAGCTCCATCCTTCTCACTGGCTTGATTGGGGCCACAGTCCTGTTATGCATCTCGCCGCATCTTCTTAACGGGCACGGTAACGTGATAGCCCGCGTCTCGGGGGACGCGGAGACCTACGCCTTGAAGATAAGCCAGCTCTTGCTTCCGCTCTCAGGCCACCGGTGGGAGCGCCTTGCGCTATTTAAGAACAGCTATTACTTCAACGCTCCCCTCGTAAACGAAAACGATGCCGCCACACTGGGATTCATAGGATCCCTGGGCTTTCTCTTGCTTCTTGGTTGGGTGGCTGTCCGCATGATGGGAGCAAGTTTCCCATGGCTGGCTGGCGACGATCAACGTGTCCTTAGCCTCGCGGCTATTTTGACCCTGGGCGCCACTTTGCTCGGAACGATCGGGGGCTTTGGCTCCCTCTTCGCCGTCTTGATTTCATCTCAGATCAGAAGCTATAATCGCATCAGCGTTTTCATAGCCTTCTTCGCGTTCCTCGCGGTGGCGCTGGTGATAGATCGCGGGATAGGCGCGCGGTTGGCCGGCCGAACCGCCAAGCTTTTCTACTCCCTCGGCCTGGGTCTGATCGCAGCGCTCGGGCTTTACGATCAAACATCAACTTCCTTTGTTCCCAGTTATGACAAAATCGGTTCGATCTTTCGTTCCGACGCAGCATTTGTCAGAAAGATAGAAAAGAAGATGCCGCCCGGAGCGATGATCTTTCAGTTACCTTACCTGACGTTTCCGGAAGCTTCTGAGTATGACCTATCCAGGGGATACCTCCATAGCCGGCACTTGCGCTGGAGCTATGGTGCAATGATTAATGAGCGCAGTGATCTTTGGCAGCGAGAAGTGAAGGCGTTGCCACTACCGGAAATGGTGCGTACACTGGTAGGTGCAGGCTTTTCTGGCATATACCTAGATCGCCGGATAATTCCTAATAGTGCGGCCGTTGAGGAGGAATTGCGTGCATTAGTGGGCGAGCCCCCTCTGGTTTCGGAGGAGTCGGGATTATCGTTCTTTACCCTACCGGCCGGCCCTGGCTAGGAGCGGCGACCGGCCCTTTTTTTGGCTAGCATTTTTCTGGCTTACGGGCGTTTTCCCATCCCGTTTGTGCATCGTGACCCATCCAAGCACGGGTTCGCTTCCGATAAATTATTGAGACTTATTCTTTTAACTCCGCCCTACTCACCCCCATGAAAATAACGACGACACGCTTATCCCATTCCTGTATTCGCATTCTGCTCTTCGGCACGGTTTGCCTGTCTTCACCGTTTCTCTTTGCGAGGAAAAATGTAAAAACCTGCGGTGCGACAGGAAATGGAGGGCCTCTTGACGATGACACCGTTTTTATTCAGGCGGCGGGCAAGATCGCCGTCTTAACTCTTACATCCTACGGTCCTGACGGGACTGATCTCGTCGCCTCCATGACGATGCAGGAGTGAATTTGGTTTCGTTGCGGCTGAGACAATCCGAGCAGTATCCCATTCGGCGCGACCTTTTCCGCGCTGACCAGAGTATTTTCGACAGGAAATGCTAAAGCGGCTCTACCTTGATTGAACAATCCGCAGCCGGCTAAGAAATCGCGTCCACCTCGCCTCATTCGCGAAGGCAGACTGGCGGGCGGGCAAAGGTCGTTTTACGAATGAAGCTTCGCGGGTCACCTCTTGTCAACGCGGCGATCTACAGTGCGGGCGCGCTCGTTTGCTGTGGTTTAACAGGCTACTTCTTGGATTTGTGGCGCGCAGACCTTCGAATTCCGTTAGCCTATGGAACGAGCGACGAGTTAGTCATCGGCCTCTCGGCAAAATGGGCGATGGAAAATCCGTGGATGCTTTACAACCAGGACTTGGGAATGCCATTTGGGTCGGAAATGTTCGATGCTCCGCAGCCTTATGTTTTCCCCTATTTGATATTCAAGCTTCTCGGACTCACCACCAGGCATTTCGGCTTGGTCGTGAATCTGTTTTATCTCTTTACGTTCCCCACGGTCTTGCTATCCGCCTTGTATGTCTTTCGTCGCCTTAGAATCGGGTATCCGGCGGCGCTACTAGGCAGCTTCCTTTACACTTTTCTGCCCTACCACTTCATGCGGGGAGAATCGCATCTGTATCTGGCTGCCTACTATTTGGTGCCGTGGATGGCCCAGCTGATTTTCCAGATCGGGTCCGATGAACCGCCTTTCCTTGAACAGGGAGGGAAACCATGGCCTGGCCTGGCCTGGCGCCGAGCCGGGACACTTGGAACGGTTGTCATTTGTCTTCTGGCCGGTTCATCGGAAGCGTATTACGCGTTTTTCGACTGCTTTCTGCTCCTTATGGTGGGAGCAGCCACAAGTATAGCTCTCCGCCGGCCGGCTCCACTCCTCAGCGCGTTGATGTCGACTGGTCTGATCGCGACGACCGCCGTGCTGTGCCTTCTGCCGCACGTCCTTTACGGGCAGGGTAACCCGATCGCGCGAATGCCGGGCGATGCGGAGATATACGCCCTGAAAATGAGTCAACTACTACTTCCGGTTTCAGGGCATCGCTTGCCCTACTTGGCTGCGCTAAAGCATAACTACGCGCAAGCCGCTCCTCTTATCAATGAGAACGATGCAGCGACCTTAGGGCTCGTCGGTGCATTCGGCTTTGTCCTTCTCCTTGCCTGGGTCGCTTTCCGGCTAATGGGCGCAAGGGTGAAATGGCTTCAGAAGGAGGACCAACGATTGATCAACGTGGCGACCCTTGCCACCCTCGGCTGTACTCTCTTGGCGACCATCGGTGGTTTTGGCTCTATCTTCGCTTTCCTCGTCTCCCCGCAGATTCGCTCCTATAATCGGCTCAGTATTTACATTGCGTTCTTCGCCCTCTTCGCCGTAGTGCTTCTCATAGACCGTGCTATCGGCGCGCGCCTGACAAGACAATCGCAGACGCTCATCTACGCGCTCGGCGTGGCGTTGCTCATGGCGGTTGGACTTTACGATCAAACGACACTCGGCTTCATTCCGGACTACCCCACGATCAGGGCAACATTCCTCTCGGACCGCCAATTTGTTAGAGCAATCGAGAAAAAGGTTCCCAAGGGAGCAATGATTCTCCAGCTGCCTTACATGACATTTCCCGAAGCTAATCGATACGATCTTGCTAAAGGATACCTGCATAGCCGAACGTTGCGCTGGAGTTATGGTGCCATCATAAATGGACGAAGTGATCTGTGGCAACGAACGCTGCAGGATCAGCCGGAGCCGCTGCGAAGGGTTGTTGAAGCAGGCTTTTCGGGTATTTACGTGGATCGCAGCCTGCTTCCCAATAATGGCGCTAACATGGAGGAAGCGCTGAGTGCAACTTTAGGCGAGGCGCCACTTGTCTCTCCTGATTCGCGCCTTTCCTTTTTCAGTCTGGAGAGCTACAAATCTCGCCTGCCCAGGTAGCGGGTGCTTTTGCTAACGTGGGTTTCTATCAATGACTATGTCCGGCCATGCTGTCAGCGCGGCGTGATTCATGAAAAACGCCAATTTCCATCTCGATTCGCTGGAGAACAACAGCGTCTTCATCCTCCGCGAGGCGAACAATGCCTTCACCAGCATGGCGATGCCGTGGTCGATGGGAAAGGATTCAAACGTTCTCCTCTGGCTGGCGCTCAAAGCTTTTCTGGGCGAGATCCCGTTCCCGCTTCTGCACATCGATACAACCTACGAATTCCCGGAAATGCTCGAGTTCCGGGAGTGGGCGGTAGAGCAGTATGGCCTCCTTCTGATCGTAAAGGTGAACCAGGAGGCGCGCGACCGCGGGGTCGGATATGAGACGCACGATCCTGTTACGGTGACGCATGAGCTGAAGACGGAGGCGCTCAAACAAGCCATCGCCGAGCATGGTTGGGATGCCGTGGTCACCGGCATCCGGCGTGACGAGGATGCCACCCGGGCGAAGGAGCGTTACTTCTCGCCCCGGGATGCTGACTCCGAATGGCACTACAAGGATCAGCCGCCCCAATTCTGGGGACAATTCGCGACAGGAAGGGTTGCGGGCGAGCACGTGCGAGTGCAGCCGTTGCTGGATTGGACAGAGCTCGATATCTGGCGTTACATCCAGCGCGAGAAAATCCCCATCCCAGGTCTCTATTTTGCCCGCGAAGGGATGCGATACCGCTCGTTAGGTTGCCGGCCGATTACGCATCCGATCAAGAGTGACGCTTCTACGATAGAAGAGATCGTCGCCGAACTGGAAAGCACGCGCGCGAGCGAGAGGGCCGGGCGCGCCCAGGACCACCATGAGGCGCACGCCATGCAAAAACTGAGGGCGAGAGGTTTCCTGTAATGATTAGCCAGCCATGAGAGCAGAAACGCAGCGGCTGAGGATTGTTTTCGTAGGTCATGTGGATCATGGAAAGTCCACCCTCATCGGTCGCATTTTAGTCGAAACCAACTCTCTGCCAAAAGACACAGTCGAAGGCCTTCGGAAGGCGTGCCTGGCGCAAAGACGGCCGTTCGAATATGCCTTCGTGCTGGACGCCCTCTCCGAGGAACAAGAGCAGAACATCACGATCGATACCACCCAGATTCAGTTTAGGAGCGGGCGGCGCGATTATGTCATTATCGATGCGCCCGGCCACCAGGAATTTCTGAAGAACATGATCACGGGCGCGGCCAACGCCGATGCGGCGGTGGTTGTGATCGCGGCGGATGAAGGCGTGCGCGAACAAAGCCGGCGTCACGGGCAGCTTCTAAGCCTGCTCGGTGTCAAACAGGTAATGGTAGCAGTGAACAAGATGGATCTGGTCGCTTTCTCGGAAGCAAAGTTTCGCCAGATCGAAAAAGAGTATACCGCTTACCTGCAAGGTCTCGGCATCACAGAGCGCGCCATCATCCCAATTTCAGCCGCGAGTGGGGAAAATGTAACCAATAACAGCGGTGGAGCGATGCCATGGTTCAAAGGCGATAACTTGTTGGAGGCACTGGATAACCTGGAAGGGCCAGCGTCCGGGGGCGACCTGCCTCTGCGCTTTCCCATTCAGGATGTTTATCGGGTGGCGAACCGGCGCGTGTTTGCGGGAAGGATCGAGTCTGGAACATTGCAAGTGGGCGATCAATTGGTCTTCTCGCCTCATAACAAGAGCGCCCGGGTAGCTACGATTGAGCGGTGGGGTACGGCGTCCACGGAGCGGGCGCACGCCGGTGAGTCGATCGGTGTTACCTTGAGCGATCACATCTTCATCGAGCGGGGACACATCGCCTCACACGAAACCGACGGGCCCGTGGAATCGAACAGGCTGCATGCGAAAATGTTTTGGATCGGGCGAGAGCCACTGCGGGCGGGCAACCGATACCGGCTGAAGCTTGTTACTCAGGAGGTCGAGTGCCAGGTCGTGTCGGTAACCAACGTTTTCGACGCAGCGACGTTGCACTCCGCCGAGGAGCGTTCGGAGCTAAGAACGAACGAAGTCGCCGAAGTAACTCTCCAGACGCGGGCCCCCCTGGTGTTCGATAATCATGATCGCGTTCCCAACCTGGGGCGGCTGGTTCTGGTGGAAGGACGCAATCTGGTGGGTGGCGGGATTATTTCCGGCGCCGTCTATACGAGTCGCAAGCAGATCAAGAGCGAAAACATTTTTTGGAGCGAAAGCGAAATCACCGCGGCACGGCGGGCCTCACGAAATGGTCACCGCGGCGCCGTCGTCTGGCTGACTGGCTTATCCGGCGCCGGCAAGTCGACCATCGCGCGCGCGCTCGAGAGCGAACTGTTCCAACGCGCCATGAACACTTACGTCCTGGATGGCGATAACCTGCGCCACGGTCTCAATTCGAATCTTGGATTCACGCCGGAAGATCGGGCGGAAAATATCCGGCGCGTGAGCGAGGTGGCGAAATTAATGGCTGACGCAGGAACGGTGGTAATCACATCCTTTATCTCGCCTTATCGCATTGATCGGAGACTGGCGCGCGAGATCGCTCTCCAGGCTGGCGCGGAGTTCGTGGAGATTTTCGTAAACGCCCCATTGGCTGTTTGCGAAGAAAGAGATCCAAAGGGACTCTATCAAAAGGCTCGCGCCGGCCAGCTCAAAGGCTTCACGGGTGTCGATGCTCCATACGAGGCGCCAGAGGATCCGGAGATCGTCGTGCACACCGACCAGCAAACCGCCGCGGAATCGGTGGATCTGATCCTAGGAGAGCTCCTGCCGCGACTCAGGTTGAAGTAAGGAGCGCAAGGCCCATCTTCCTATGAAGATGGTAGCTATCGTCACGAGAGCCAACGAACAAAGGATTCCTCCGATACTTCGCACCGGGGTTCGGATCAGGATGAGAGCGATCCAGTAGAAAAGGAAAGCGAGGTAATTGAGGCATGCTATCACGCGAAGAAGCTTCGACTGCCGGGTCATAATGGCGGTAACCGCCAGCAGGTGCAAAGCCAGCGGAAGAAAGTAAGGGTAGTGATGAAGGACGTGCGGCGCCATCATCACAAGAAAATGCAAGAGAAACGTCGCGACCGCGGCAACGGCAAGGCTTTTCACGAGACCCTTTGAAACGAAGGTTTTCTCCGGCTTAGGTCTTAGGAGTAACCAGCCTAATGGGATCAGGAGCAGTCCCAGCGAGGGCAGCAAGAAGAAGAATTGATAAGCACGAACACTTTCGAAGCCCGCGAACGGATCCTTGAACAGCGCGAGCGACATCTGCGCAATGGAGGTATCCCAGCCGGCCAGGGTTTGCAGAGCTACCAGCTTGGCATGCAACCAGGCAGAGAACGGCATCGTGCGATACATGCGCACGGTTGCTTCCAGGATTCCCGGAGGAGCGGTCCGGGTAAAACCAAAATCCGCCATGAGTAAGAATCGGGGCAGAGGATTAGTGGTCGGCACAACTGTCCTGGTCCAAATCACCCAGGGAACAGCGACCGCTGCCGAGCATGCACCCGCAAGTCCCAGATGAAACCAGTGCTTCCAGGGCGCATGAAAAGCGGCAGCAAGATAGATAGCTCCCACAGCAATGGCGGCGGCACCATGAGACATGACGGCCAGGCCCGCCGCCAGTCCGGCGATAATGATTTGGAAAATACGGCCGGAAGACGAAGCCTGGGAAGCCAGCCTATCTGACAGGCATAGGTGTTGGATCAGGCAAAATGTGGCGGCCAGGAGCTTGGGCCAGACATACACAGTGTTATAAAAGACAAAGGGGGTGGCTGCGAGCAGGAGCAGCGCGACTGCCCGATCTTTCGATCCAACGCCGAGCCGGCGGAAGAAGATCCATGCCGGCAGAACCCAGAAGTTCTGGACCGCAAAACTGCACATTTGCAGAATGGTCCTCTCGAGACCGTAAGGTATTTGATGAGGAAAATGACGCAGAAGCGTGGCAGCGGGGAAAAGAAAACAAGACAGCAGAGGCGTGCGATCGGAAACCTTCCAGGGCCCCATGGGCACATCACGGAGCGGCAAACCCTCAGCGAGAAACTGCGTTACAGTAATGGGGATTTGATTATCCGTGGTCCAGCTAGCCGGATAAAACAGATAGTTGGCGGAGTAGAGCGGCGAAACGACACGAAAAGAAAAAACAAAGCAGGCCTGAAACAAGGTGAGCAGCGCAACGATAAGCAGGCACGAATAGCTTGAGCGCCACGCGCCTGTTCCTCGTCGCAACGAAAGCCCGGCCAGGATTACAGCGCACAGGAGCCAGAGGCGCGCCAGGCCGCGAGCTATAACTGGGGAAAAATGACAGCAATAGAATAAGCCCAGGGAACAGACTCCGGTCAAAACAAAGGCAGCCAGCCATGACTCAACCGTGTTTAGCTCTGTAAAATGCCTCATCAAGGCAAAGGCCGGATAGAGTAGCAGCAGTGCATAGCAAATTGCGAAAAGAGCGCATCCGAATAACTCAGAGAACGCCACGCCGGGAAGTGAGCCATTAACGCGGTAGTAAGGAGTGCCTAGTCCGATGGCGACATCCTTCGCGTTAGAGTAAGCGACCAGGCACACAGCCGTATGCAGCAAGGAGGCGGGGAATTTGTTTGCAACGGCCTGCCATTGCTCATGAGCCGCGCCCGGGTTCGCCGGGAACCGACGACCGTCCGCGATCGACTCCAGGTAGATGCCAGCCTGTCGGGCATTGGGAAAGCCAAATGTCGGAAGGTAGAGTTCAGTGCTTTCCAGCAGGAAAGGCTTGCTTCTTAACTCTCCCGTGGTTGACCCGGTTCCAGGAGAGTAATTATACCAGAAGCGCGTCTCAGATGAGCGGACGATGGTACGCGGAACAAAATCGGCATTTGGGGGCGCGTGCCACTGGAAGTATTCCGAACCAGGAAGCCAATCATCGGCGGAGAAAGCCAGCTGGTAGACCGGCCGATCGAACATGGCGGGCAGCAGCGCCACCAGGCAGAGGCAGCACGCCACGCAGGCAAGAAGGAGTTGATGGCGCGATGTTCTCATAGCTGCCGCTGGCGCGCAGGATAGCCGCGAAAAAGCAGAACCACCAAGCTATACTGCCGGCGGTTTTTCGTGGCAGGCGACGAGATCCGCAAAAGCGCGAACGGGCAGACCGGCCCGCCGCGTAAAGTCGCAAACGCTGTAGTGTTCGCTAAAACAATTGGCGGACTCAGTCTGGTTCCGAGCGATCGAATCGTCGGGCCACTTACCATTGTTCTCGACGAACTTCTTCGAGGCGAAGTCGGCCTCATGCCTCGCCCCATTACGATACAGATCGGCGTTAACGAGGTAACAGCTACCCACCGAGTCGAGCTCGTAAACCGGCCCCAACTGATCGAAAAATGGCTGGGTGAAGCGAGCCCACCGGCCGTTTTCGACAAAGCCGGCGACATCGTAGAACCGCCCGGGGCCAAAGCCAAACCTGTTAGAGAGCGGTTCGCTAACGTTCCCTTCCATGAGAACGAGCGGCGCTGCGATACCACCTTCAGCCCGGTGGATTAACTCATCGATCAGGTGGGACGGATAGGCCACGATGTCTGCATCAGCCCAGAAGACCCAGCGCTCATCTTTCAGGTGGCGGTCCACCATGGCCTGGCGAATAGCGGCCATGGCATTCTGCCGGGTAGGATGCGGAACGCCCCGCGGAGGAGAAATGCCTTCGTCGTCCAACACAACCCGGCAGCCATCCATTCCGCGCACAGCGTGCTCCGCCATTTCCCTGGCCCGCGCGACCGCGACCCGTCCCAGCTTCGGATTGATGGCGATAAGAACAAGGACGGAAGTAGCTCGACTGGGAGGCCAGTAATCAGCAAGCCTTAGTGCCGCCGACGGCATGGCCATCCTGGCTTCACCCGCCTGGTGATGGCGACCCATCTCGGCCGCGGTCATAGGCGCTCCATCCAGGAATTTCCGTAACGAGACAGCCAGGTCGTTAACCAATTCTTTCCGCATGCAGGCGATGTCTCCGCGCAAACAAGTATTGCGTCCCCTGTGGCCAAAGCGATGATAACAACCGAGGCAAGGCAGAGCGCGGTCGCTGAAAAACCCAACCTTCTCCAAATTCCAAAGAGTTTGAGACGATGAGGTAGCTCCCAGCCAGACAAAGGTCTTTTTATCCAGGAGCTGGCCGAGCTCCGAAATCCAGTTATCGCACGAGACGACCAAGTCGGAGGCAGCGATTAGCTCCAGCAGATCGAGGCTCGACGAGGTCCCAGCATAAGTAACCCCTTGTCCCGTAAACCCAGGATACCTCTCGAGCTCGAAGTTCCCCAGATCGGTGGCAAGGCTTACTTGCCAACCCCAATCCAAGAGAAGCTCCTGGAGAACCACGAAAGCCTCAGGCTCTGGTTGCCGGCCTTCAAACAAAGGCTCCTTTCGGGAGAGGAAGAGCAAGGCTCCATGGCCCTCACGCGAACCGGTGTATTCCGCGCGAGGAACCAGCGAGAGCAAATGAGCGCGTGTAGCATCGAAATCCGGCCGGCAGCCAAGGCGGGCGGCTATTGACACAGGCAAGGCTTCCTCCGAAAGAGATTCGCCTAACTCATAGTAGCGCAGATAGTCAGTGTCTCTAAGTTGCTGCCACGAAGGAATGAGCCGGAGCCGTGGGTGATAGAAAAGCGGAACAAGCTGCGCGTGAACTCCGGATAGGTCCAGGATTGCGCCGGGGTGCTCCGCCAATAAGCCGAAGATGGCTGGCAGACTAGCGCATTGCAATAGACGATCGATTTCGAGAAAGCGGACGCCGAGACGATTCGGT
>JBEEHO010000347.1:0-10134 GCA_041167425.1 Verrucomicrobiota bacterium
ACCCATTCAAGACTTTGCGGCAATGCGGGAGGCCGGAACGAAACTGGCGAAAAAATATCGAATCCCGATCTTGTTGAAAGGCGGCCACCTTTCCGGCGAAGTCGCGACCGACCTTCTGTTCGTGGAAGGAAATATCATCGAATTTTCCGCGCCCTTTTCCCATGGAATAGCGACTCACGGCACCGGCTGCACGTATTCCGCGGCCATTGCCGCAGGCTTGGCAAATCGTCTTCCGCTCGAGAAAGCAATCGGTCGCGCGAAAAAATTCGTGAGCGCCGCGATCGCGCAGTATCGAAGTTGGGAGACGTCGTCTGGGTCGCCCCTGCACGCCTTGAACCATTCCCCGGACGACTGGGAGTAGAGTTATGATGGATCGAGCGCTCCGCGCTCGATGACAATGCCTAACATCGCGCGACGGAGCGCGCGATCCAGCACGCCGCGGTCACCGGCCCGAAAGATCCACGGTTTCGTTCTGCTTCCAGCGCTTTTCTCTCATCGCTTCGACCGCCGCGGCCGTCTCCGCCTGTTTCTTGCTGCGCCCGGTTCCTTCCCCCAGCGTAATGCCTTCCCAAACGGCGCGAACGATAAACGTTTTCTCGTGGTCGCGCCCGGTTTGCGAGACTACCTCGTAGGCGGGACTGCGCGGTGAAATGGCCTGAAGTAATTCCTGGAGGTGACCCTTCGGATTGATATCGACCGGCTCCTCCTCGAGCTGAGCCAGATCCGAGGCCGCTTGTTTCAGGATGAACTGCCGCACCGTGGGCAGATCGCTATCGAGATAGACGGCGCCGACCAGCGCCTCGAAAGCATCGGCCAGAGTGGAATTCCGTTCACGCCCGCCGCTCGCTTCTTCGCCGCGCCCCATCATCAAATAGCGCCCCAGCTCGAGCCGCGCCGCATGCACGGTCAACGCTTCACGCGAAACCAGTCGTGACCGAAGTTTCGTTAATTTCCCTTCGGCCTCGGCCTTGAAATGCCCGTAGAGCTGCTCGGTGATGACGAGCTGCAGAACTGCGTCACCCAGAAACTCGAGTCGTTGATTATCGAAATGATAGCGCTGCGTTTCGTGGCGGAGACTCGGATGTGTGAGCGCTTCGGCCAGCAAAAGCGGGTTTCGAAATTTGTATTCGATGCGGTCTTCGAGCGGATTCACGGAAACGCCATCCTACGCCGACAAACCCACTTTTCCAGAAGCGCGCGCGCTGCGCCCGGCCGAAAGATGAGTCCCTCGATCTCGAGAAGATGCTTCCGCCAGTTATTTCGCGGATTCCGTCAGCAACCGCTCGAGTTCGTTCTTCCACAACGCTGCCAGGGTATGGCTCCCATGACCGCGGGTCTTGTCGCTCAACGGAATCACCACCGCGCGGGCATGCGGCACGCGCTTTATTTCGTGCTCGAGAATTCCGAGCTCGGGTGGATTGATCAAGTCATCGGCAGAATTGATCGCCAGAAGCGGCGCCTGGATTTTCTCCAGGCCCGGGCCGGGATCGTAATCGTGTGATGCCTCCAGCGCGTAAAGCATGTCGTTCGCGTCGCCCGTCTTGAAATAATCGGCGACAAATTTGTCGAGCGCCTCGTCCGTCTTTGCCAGCGCAGGCGATTCCTTCTGGCGCAGGCCGGGATTGCTGCTCATCAACCAAAGCATCTGGGCGGCTGTGCGCAGACTTTGAGGCTGCGCGGAATAATCGCCGCCACGCCATTCCGGATCGTGGCGGATCGCGTCGATCACCAGCCGGCGCCACGCGCGATTGCGCCCGGAGATTTGCGTCGGCAAACTCGCCAGCGGCATGAGCGCGTCCATGAAATCGGGATGGGCCGAGCCCCACAGCCACGTGTGCATTCCGCCCATCGATGTGCCCATGACCAGCCGCGCGTGATTCACCCCCAGGCCATCCGTTAACAGCCGAAATTGCGCCTCGACCATATCCACATAGCCGTAGCGCGGAAACTTCGCGTGCATCCCATCACTCGGCTTGCTCGATTTCCCGTGGCCGATTCCATCGGGCAGGATGATGAAAAACTTCGAGGCGTCGAGCGGTTGACCCGGCCCGAAAAGTTCACCCGCAAACTCCGGACGGATGAATTGCGCGCCGCTGCCGGTGGTCCCATGCGTAATCAAAACCGCGTTTCGAACGATGCCCTTTTCGTCCTTCACCGGTTTGCCGACGGTCCGGTAATGGATCTTCAATTCCGGCAACGTCTCGCCCGAAGTGAATTTGAAATCACGAATGACGTAGTCGGCTTCCACCGCCGCCGAATACTCGGCCGCGCGAAGAACCACTGGCGCCGCCAGGAACAGGAACAGGAACGATCGGATCAAGGCAATCATGGTAAGGAGCGTAGCGGCAAAGTCTGGGTAGCGCACGCGTCTCGCGTGTTGGTTTTTGGAAAGTTCGCGACCGCAAAAAGCGTGCGCTACCCAGACCCTCAGCCGATCGCGAACAAACCCGCGATCCCGATTACGTACAGGACCAGCACGATAATGGAATCGATACCCATCCGCGCGATTTGCCGGCGCGGCCGGAAGATCAAGCCGTAAAGGTAAACCGAGGTCAGGAGTATCCCGAGCCCGGTCAGATACATGTCCGACTTCTGCGCCTGGGGCAGAACCGATTTGCCTGAGACCAGCGTGGCGAGAAGAAACAGCACCGGGAGGAAAGCGTTGCCGCCAAAAATATCGCTGACCGCGAGCTTGTAATCGCCCAGCTTCACCGCGGCCAGACCGGTGGATACTTCCGGCAAGGCCGTGGCCGCCGCGAGGATGGTGGCGCCAAAAACAACGCCGCTCATGCCGAGCCGATGCGCGATCAACTCGCTGCTTTGCAGAAGAACCACGCCCGCGGCCAGCGTGGCGAGCGCGGCGATGCTGAAAACGATGATCGATTTCGCCGTGCCTTGCTTTTTCACTTCCTCTTTTCTCTTTTTTTGTTCCACCGACCGATGGCGCTGGCCACCGGGCGCGTCGCCGTGGCTTTGCCAGGGCAATCCTTTCCGCGCCTGGCCGATCAAATAGATGCCCGCAATCCAGACGCCGGTGATAAATAAACCGTCCGGCGTTATTCCGGCCACGATGAGAGACTCCGGCAGTTGATGTCCCATGACCACGAGCGTGAGGATGGCAATGACCAGGACGCCCTCAAGCACCAGATCAAGCGACGCTGCCCGATAAGTGAGCGGCGCGCTTTTCCCCAAACCGAAAGCGTCGAGATACACCAGCACAACGGTCTGGATCGCGATGCCGCCCAGGATATTTCCCGTGGCGATGCCAAGCTGGTTCCGCATCGCCCCGGTCACCGTGATCGCGACTTCCGGCAGGTTGGTGACGATGGCGAGAAAAATCATTCCACCAAGCGCTTCGCCGAGTCCGAAACGCGACGACAATACGTCGGTCGTTTTCGAAACGAAGATGCCCGCGAGCCAGACGATCGCGGCCGCCACGGCGAAGACGAGGGCCAGGACCGGCAGGGATAAATGCTCGAACATCAGATCCCGCGCGTGCCGCGTTTCACCAATCGACGGTGGCGTTGCCGGAAGAATCGAGGGTCGCGTTGCGCCCCAGCAGTCGCACAAAAAGAAAATTCGCCTCGGTATCGCGCTGCACCTCGCCGTAAACGACAATCTCAGCCGGCGCTTTGAAATCCGTTGGGAGCGCCTTGAAGGCAGGCAGGTCTTTCTTCGCGATCATGACGCGCAGGTAGGGGAATTTGTCTTTCTCCGCCGGGCGATAACGCCAGATCGAGCTTTCGTACCAATTCGATTTTCGATGGCTGATGCGCTGGGTTCGGTAATTGATTCGGATCCCGACAATTTTCCCGACCTGTGAGCTCTGGATTTTTTGCAGATCGGGAATGTCGTAGGTCTGCACGTTTTGCCATTGCGCGGCGTCGAAACGCTGTCCGCCGAAAGCGCTGCTCGCGGCCACGACGCTGACGATCAGGATGAGAATATTTTTCATGGAATTCATTGCGTTGAGGTATGTCGTTTAAGGGCTCGAATTTGCAGTCGTTAGGCCGTTGCGTCACCGGTCGATTCGGAAGTCTGATCGGAAGAGGGTGGAAACTCCTGTTCCACTTTCGTAGCGGCGATCACTTTGGCGGTAAGACTTTGGATCTTGTCCAGACGCTCCCCGAGCAGCGAACGCAACTCGTCCGCTCCAAGGGCCTGGCCATCGGGCGGCGGGCTCGAAAGTAATTGGATCGCCTCGTAACCCTTCCGGTGGAGATCCGCGATCGCTTGAGTCACCTGCCCGTGCCCGGCCAGCGCCGCCGCAATTACCTCCGTGATGCGGTCGAGGCTGACGGTGCAGCCCTCGAGGTCGTCTCCATATATGATTCGAAGAATTTCTTCCGCCGCGCCGCGCGCCACATTTGCTGCCTTAGGAGGGCCTTCCATTTGCGGGAACTATGTCGCTTCACTCTGGCGGGAACAATCGGAATCCGCCCTCACTTCATGCAAGTGACGTAAACGATGTTTTGCGTTGTCATCGGGGTTTCAATTTTCCTCAATCTCACGGAGAAGGCGGCGATCTGGGCGTTGTTCGCGTAACGCGAAGCCGGCTTGCTGAACTTCTTGGTTAGCAAATGGTCCGGACGAATCCGGGGTCAACGCTCAAGACGGCGAGAGAACTTTTTATCATGATTTGGTCACCGCCCCGGAAAAATCGAGAACGTTGGCGATTCGACAAAATTTCGACGCCCGGTCTGAAAAAGTATTTTCCCTGGCCGCAGATCGTGCCATTTTCCATGGACCGCATCCGTCGCGGTGACGGCTTGCGATCTTAAGGTATGGACGAAGATTCGGAGCCGCTCGATCCAGGCAATTTGCCGGACATCGATCCGGCGGGAGGGCTCGATGACCTTCTCATATTTGGCAGCCCGGCCACCCGCCGGCGTTTCTTAAAGCAGGTCGCAGGGACCGGCGCGGCGATTACCCTGGGACCTTCGCTCATGCGAATGAGTTCGGCTCAGGCGGCCGAACCCAGGGCCGCAGCGTCCCCTGAGATGGCACGAACCGTTGCGGTCCGCCTCAAGATCAACGGTAAGGAGCACGCGCTCGAAATCGATCCACGCGCCACACTGCTCGATGCGTTGCGAGAGCGATTGAATCTCACCGGTTCCAAGAAAGGTTGCGATCACGGCCAGTGCGGCGCGTGCACCGTGCTGGTGAACGGCCGGAGAATAAATTCCTGCCTCACCTTTGCCCTCACCCATGACGGCGATGAGATCACGACGATTGAAGGCCTCGCGAATGGAGATGAGTTACATCCGGTGCAGGCCGCGTTCATCGAGCACGATGGATTTCAATGCGGCTACTGCACGCCCGGCCAGATCTGTTCGGCGGTGGCGTGCTTGAAGGAAGGCCACACGAAGACTGACGGTGAAATCCGCGAGTGGATGAGCGGCAATCTCTGCCGGTGCGGCGCGTATCCGAATATCGTCGCCGCGATCAAGGACGCACAGGGCAAATCGGGAGGCGCAAAAAAGGCATGAACCCGTTTACGTATTCGCGCGCGGTCGATGCCCAGGCGGCGCTCAGCGGTATCGCGGCGGCGGCGCAAACCAAATTTCTCGGGGGCGGCACCAACCTGATCGACCTGATGAAAATGGGCGTCGAGACGCCGGCGCAATTGATCGACATCACGCATCTGCCGTTGGCGCAGGTGGAAGAATTGCCGGAGGGCAAAGGTGTTCGTATCGGCGCGCTCGCGCGGAATTCCGATGTGGCGGAGCACGCCCTCATTCAGCAACGCTACCCGGTGCTGAGCCAGGCTTTTCTTGCGGGAGCGAGCCCCCAGTTGCGAAACATGGCGACCGTCGGCGGCAATCTTTTGCAGCGCACGCGCTGCTATTATTTCTACGACCCGGCTTTTCCGAAGTGCAACAAGCGGAATCCCGGCAGCGGTTGCGGCGCGCTCGAAGGCTACAACCGGATCCACGCGATCCTGGGCCAGAGCGAGCAGTGCATCGCCACGAACCCGAGCGACATGAACGTTGCGCTGGCCGCGCTCGATGCGGTCGTTCGGGTGCAGGGGCCCAAAGGCGAACGGGAAATTCCGATCGCTGATTTTCATCGGCTCCCCGGCAGCACGCCTAACATCGAGACCAATTTGCAACCCGACGAGCTCATCACCGCGGTCGATTTGCCGGCAATGCCGTTCGCCACGCGGTCCCATTATTTGAAGATGCGCGATCGCGCGAGCTACGCGTTCGCGATCGTGAGCGTGGCGGCAATTCTCGATCTTCGCGACGACGGCACGATCAACGGCGCGCGGCTCGCGCTTGGGGGCGTGGCGCACAAACCATGGCGGGCGCTCGAGGCCGAGAAAAGTCTCATCGGAAAAAAGGCGGAGGAGAATTCATTCCGGTCCGCGGCGGAAACAGCGCTGACGGGAGCGAAAGGTTACAAACACAATTCATTCAAGATCGAGCTGGCGAAACGCAGCATTGTTCGCGCGTTGAGCACGATCGCCGCAATGGGGTAATGATCGCGCAATCTTCATTCTGGGTGGCACACGCGTCCCGCGTGTTGGTTACGGCGTCTCGCCGCAACAACCTTTTCGGAAGAGTCCGCGATGGCGAGGCGCCCTCGCCAGCACGCGAGACGCGTGCGCTACCCAGATGAATGCCGCGCTTGAACCACCTTCCATAGGTCGGCCATTAACGCGCGTTGATGGCAGATTGAAAGTCACGGGCGCCGCAAAATATTCCGCGGAATTCGCGCGCCCCGGGCTGGCCTACGGAGTTTTGATTCAGAGCACGATCGCAAAAGGCCGCGTCTCTAAGATCGACCTCGCAACCGCGCGGACGGCTCCCGGTGTCGTCGGGATCCTGACGCGTGAAAATGCGCCGCGTTTCAAACCGTACCCGGATGACCTGACAAAAAAGGGCGCGCCGGGCGAAAGCCGTCTTCCATTGGAAGACGAGCAGGTCCATTGGGTCGGCCAACATCTTGGAGTCGTCGTCGCTGAATCTTTTGAACAGGCGGTGCATGCGGCCTCGCTCGTGAGGGTGGAATACGAAAACGCCCCGCCAATCCTCGCGCTGCCCGATGAGCGCGCGCAACAAAACGGTCTTCAGCCGGAAAAGTTCATCGGGCGGGAAAATTTGCAGGTTAAGCGTGGCGATGTCGATGCTGCCCTTG
This sequence comes from Verrucomicrobiota bacterium, assembly GCA_041167425.1. Taxonomy (GTDB): domain Bacteria; phylum Verrucomicrobiota; class Verrucomicrobiia; order Chthoniobacterales; family UBA10450; genus AV80. The sequence continues at coordinate 7,141 of JBEEHO010000347.1, forward strand.
CGAGTGCCGCGGCGAGGATCGACGTCACTTACACGACCCCGATTGAGAATCACAATCCGATCGAGACTTATTCAACGACGGCCGAATGGGAGGCGGCGGATCGCCTGCTCATTCATGAGGCGACGCGCGGGATCAAACAGCTCCAGAAAATTGTCGCGAACGTCTTTAGTGTGGCGCTCGAGAACGTGCACATCGTCTGTCCATTTGTAGGCGGCGCATTCGGCTCGAAAGGATTTCAATGGAGCCACACCTTGCTCGCGGCCGCGGCCGCACGGCTGGTGGAGCGACCGGTGAAACTAACGTTCTCGCGGCAGCAGATGTTCGACTCCGCCGGTCAGCGCGCGCGGACCGAGCAAAAATTCTCGATCGGCACGAGTCGCGAGGGAAAATTGAGCGCGCTTCGGCACGCCACGACAACGCATTGTTCGCCTGTCTCGGAATATACGGAAGCGTGCGGGAACATGTCGCGAATGTTGTATTCGTGCCCGAACATCGACGTCTCGCATCGTTTGCTGAAATTGAACCTCACCACGCCCTGTCCGATGCGCGCTCCCGGTGAGGCGCCGGGTGTGTTCGCCCTGGAATGCGCGATCGATGAAATGGCGGACAAAGTCGACCTTGATCCGCTGGAGTTTCGTCTGCGTAATCATGCTGAGACCGACGAAAATGAAAACAAGCCGTGGTCCAGCAAGAAACTGCGCGAATGCTATCAGCGCGGCGCGGAAAAGGCCGGATGGTCGAAACGGAATCGGAAGCCGCGGTCGATGCAGGCAAGAAACGGCGACCTCATCGGATATGGAATGGCGACGGCGATTTATCCGGCGAACCAGCAGACGGCGGGAGCGACCGCCACTCTAAAGAAGGATGGAACCGTGGTGGTCCGCAGCGCGACTCACGAGATCGGCACCGGAACCTATACGGCGATGTCACAATTTGCCGCTGATGCGCTCGGCCTCCCGCTTGAGAAGGTGCGTTTCGAGTTGGGCGATTCGCAATTTCCCGAGGCGCCCAATAATGGTGGATCGTGGCTGACGGCGAGTGTCCCGCCGGCGGTGATGGGCGCATGCTCCGCGTTGAAAAAGAAAGTGACGGACCTCGCGGGCGCCTGGCCCAGCGACGCGACGCAGCTCGACGCTCTCTTTGCGCGCGCAGGACAAAACGAAATTGCCGCTGAGTTCAAGTCCGAGCCAAACAAGGAAGAGCGCGCAAAATTTTCCTTTCAATCCTTCGGCGCAGTTTTCGTGGAAGCGCACGTGGACTCGTTAGGCCAGGCGCGAATCAAACGTGTGGCCGGCGTTTACGATGTGGGGCGGATGGTGAATCCGCGATTGGCCCGCAGCCAGATCATCGGCGGAATAACTTTTGGCATCGGCATGGCCTTGATGGAAGCGACGCTGCCGGACGAAAATATGGGCCGCGTTCTCAATGCGAATCTGGCCGAGTACCATGTTCCGGTTTGCGCTGACGCGCCCGAGTTCGACATCGATTTTATTAACGAACCCGATCCGCACATGTCCGATCTCGGCGCGCGGGGTGTGGGTGAGATTGGCATCGTCGGCGCGCCCGCCGCGGTGGCGAACGCGATTTTCCACGCGACCGGAAAACGGGTGCGCGATCTGCCGATCACCCTCGATAAATTGATTTAGATATGGCCAACGAAAATATTCTGGGACCGGCAAGGAGCCGCGTGGATGGCCGCTTGAAAGTAACCGGCGCGGCGAAATACTCGGTCGAGTTCGAGGTGCCGGAATGCGCGCACGCCTGGACCGTCGAAAGCAATATCGCGAAAGGAAAAATCAGCGCCATCGATACCAGGGCGGCGCAGTCGGTGCCTGGAGTGCTGGCGGTCCTGACTCACCTGAACACACCGAAGTTCCAGACCGCGCCAAAAAAAGAGGAACGCGGCGGCGGCGGCGGCATTCGCAATGAAGAGCGTTTCCCGCTCAACGACGATGAGGTGCATTACGCCGGCCAGTACGTGGCGCTCGTGGTGGCGAAGACTTTGGAGCAGGCACGGCACGCTGCGTCGCTGGTCCGCGTGAGTTATGCGGCCGAGGAATCGTTACTCACGATGGAAGCGGCCGAGCACAAGGCAAAGAAGCCGGCGACCAATAATGACGAGCATGTGCAGCTGAAGAAAGGCGACGTCGAGGCTGCGCTGAAAGACGTGAGCCTGGTCAAGATCGAGCAGACCTACATCACGCCGACGGAGACGCACAATCCGATCGAGATGTCGGGCACGATCGCGCAGTGGGAGGGGGACAAGAAGCTGACGCTCTACGACGCGACGCAATTTGTGAAAGGCGTGCAAAACGTGCTGGCGCACGCGCTCGGACTCGAAGTCGAGAACGTCCGAATCATCTGCCCGTTTGTGGGCGGCGCCTTCGGCTGCAAAGGCGCGGTTTGGATGCATGTGCTCCTCGCCGCCATGGGCGCGAAGGTGGCGGGCGTTCCGGTAAAGATGCATGTCACGCGCCGGAACATGTTCGTCGGCGCCGGTCATCGCACGCCGACGCGCCAGACTTTATCGCTGGCCGCGACCCGGGACGGAAAGCTACAGGCGATTGAGCACGTGAGTGAGACGCTCACTTCCACGGTGGGCCAGTTTACCGAATCGTGCGGCGCGCGCTCGAGCGGATTGATGTACGAGAGTCCTGCCATCCGCGTGGAAGAAACGGTTTATCCCGTCAACGTCTCCACGCCCACGTTCATGCGCGCGCCCGGCGAATGCCCTGGAACCTATGCGCTCGAAAGCGCGATGGACGAACTGGCGATCGCCTTGAAGATGGATCCGGTGGCACTGCGCCTGGCGAATCACGCCGAGAATCATCCCACGAAAAACGTTCCGTTTAGCGCGAAGTTTTTGAAGGAAGCTTACCGGCTTGGCGCAGAGAGATTCGGGTGGGCCAGGCGCAATCCGGAACCGCGATCGATGCGCGACGGAGATTTGCTTGTCGGTTGGGGCATGGCGACCGCGACGTATCCCGCGCACAA
>JBEEHO010000348.1:0-19343 GCA_041167425.1 Verrucomicrobiota bacterium
TCCTTTCTCTTTCGCCGACGCTCGGATTATCGGACCGGATGCTTATCGCCGGCGCCGATGCGAATTCGGTGGAAGCGGCGATGAAGCGGAGCGCGAGTGGAAATTCAGAGCTGGCGGCTTCCAAAGCTTTCCAGGAAGCGGAGCGCGCGGTGGCCAAAGGGGAGCAGGCTTTTACCTACATCGATCCGGCGCTCATCTATCTGCGGCTGGATGCGACGGTGCGGCCGATGCTCTTCATGGGCGCGGCTTTTGTCCCGGGAATCGCCGACACCGTGGATCTGAGCAAGGTGCCCGCCCCGGAAGTCATCACGAAACATCTCAGCCCGATTGTGATGTCGCAACGTTATGACCACGACGGTTACGTAGCCGAGTCGATGGGTCCTGTGACCGCGAACCAGGCGCTCTTCGGTGTGGCGGCGATCGGCGGAGCTGCGGCCTTCTTTTATCACCAGCAAACACAGAGCTCGACTCACGACCGGGTCAAGGCGTCGCCAGCGCCCGCGGTCGTGCCGGCCATATCGCCATCTATCTCCCCTTCGCCCTCACCGAGTCCGGATGATTCGGAGTAGCGGTTAACTCATGCTCCTGCTCCTGATCTTACTCCTGATCCTGCCGTTGAGACATATCGCGCTCCTACAAGACAGATTAGGAGTAAGAGCAGGAGGATGGGAATGAAGGGCGCCGGAAGGCGAAACGATCCACGGGCGCGAGGGCGCGCCGTCTCCAAATGCCTCCGGGGCACGGGCTAACGGGCAGCCGGGAGAAATCTGCTGCGTCGCGGACAAAACGTGATATCATTTGCGCCTTATGGCCATTCTGAAGAAAAATGCATTTTCGCGTCGAGTTCCCGATCTTGTGACCGAGGAATTGGTTGCCGTCCTTTCCCGGCGTGCATCGTTCGAGTTCAAACAGCTGTTTGATATCGTGCACGAAAATCTGCGCGCGCGGAATGCCGCCAGCGGTGGCGAGGAAATGTTGCGTCTGCGCGCGTATGAAAAGCTCCAGAATCTTGTCGCCCGCGGGGCGGTGAAAAAGACCGGCAAGAAATACAAAGGGCTCCCGGCCGCTCTCGCCGCCGCGATCGCTCCGCAGAATGGACATATCCCCGCCGCTGCCGCCGCTGCCGCGAGCGCCCGCACTGCCGCCATCGCGCGCGCCGCCGCCGCCGCTGACGCCGCCAAGTAATCCAGTTCTTCAAGTCTCGCCGCCCGCGGTTTACTGAGTAATCAGATGATTCGCGATTATCTTCCGCTGCTCCTCCACCTCGGGGTGGCGATTGGCTTTGCCGTCTCCGCGCTGCTGGTGAGCGTGCTCCTGGGAAAAGCCGGCCGGCGCACTCGCGTAAAAGATACCGCCTACGAATGCGGGATGGTGCCGCAGGGCGAAACGCAGCCGCGCTTCAGCGTGAAGTTCTACCTCGTCGCGATGCTCTTCATTCTGTTCGATCTCGAAATCGTGTTCATGTATCCGTGGGCCGTCGTTTACAGGGAGATGATCGTCGAGAGCAAACTGATCCTCTGGAGCATGCTCAGCTTCATTAGCATTCTGATGGTCGGTTACATTTACGCGCTGAAAAAGGGCGCGCTGGACTGGAAACGATAACGCGACATCGCCGCCCAGCTGCTTGCGCCCCGGACCTCTGACTTCTGCCCCAGTCTTCCGGCTTGCCTGCCAGACGTTATCCGCCTAAACCTAAGCCCCCATGGTCCACCACATCATTCTGTTCAAACTGAAGCCCGAGGTCACTCTGGCGCGGATCGAGGAAATGATGATGAACACGCGCATGCAGCTCCTGAAAATTCCGGAAGTGCTGAGCATCAAGTGCGGGAAAAGGATCAAACCGGATCTGCCCTGGCCTTTTTTCATCGCGATCGATTTCGAGTCGATGGACAAATATGAAATGTTCCGCGACGACCCGATCCAGGTGAAATTCATGGAGGAAGTGATCAAGCCCAATACGGCCGAGTCCCTCGCACTCGATTTTGAGATGGACCCTGGAAAAGACGTTCAGTTCTCCTGATTTCGGATGGCGGAGACCGGATTTCGGAAAGATTTCCGTGGTGATAATCGAAGGGAAAGATCCGCTGTTTCGCTTTCCCGCCGCGATGGGTTGTCGGAATCCGGAATTCTAAAACGTGCGACTTGCCTACCTTTATTCGCGGTACCCGGTGCTCTCACAGACTTTCTGCGACACGGAAATGCTCGCGCTGGAACGGCAGGGATTTGCCCTCACGGTCGGCTCGATTTATCCGCCGTTGACCAGCATCCGGCACCCACAGGCGGGACGGCTCCAGGCCCCGATCCATTATGCGCCGCCCCCGCCCATCCTCCGGTTGTGGGAAGAAAAAATTCGCGCGGAGAATCGATGGCCAGAGGCGCTCATCGCGGCGCATGAGCAAAAATATGGGAGCGGGGTAAAGGCTGCCACACGCGCCCGGAATGCGACTTATTTCGCACAGCTGTTCGCGCGAAAGAAAGTGAACCACTTCCATGTCCACTTCGCGAATCGAGCCGCGCATACGGCGCTTTTTTTGAAGGCGATGACGAACCTTCCGTTCAGCATCACGGCGCATGGGCAGGATTTCATGGCCGATCTCGGCAGCGACGATTTGCTCCGCGAAATTTGCGCGGCGGCTGAATTCGTGGCCGTCGAAACCGAATATAGCCGGGGCTTGATGGCGCAGCGCTGCCCAAAGTCAGCGGACAAAATCCATCGCGTGTATAACGGAATGGATCTCGGAAATTTTCTTGCTGGCGCCGCCACGGCTGCAACGTCCGGGCCCGTCCGAATCCTGAGCGTAGGGCGCCTCGTTTCGTTCAAGGGATTCGAATACCTGATCGAAGCATGCGAACAACTGCGCCAGCGTAGCGTGCATTTCCGTTGCGAAATCATCGGTGACGGGCCGCTGCGCGAAACTTTACAGCAGCGAATCGACGAGCTCCGGCTCGGCGCGCTCGTCACGCTGGAGGGCGCTTTGCCCCAGGATCGCGTGATCGAAAAGCTGGAGCGCTGTGATATTTTCGCGCTCGCTTCGACTTCGGACGACAAGGGCGCGAGCGACGTCTTTCCCACCGTGATCCTCGAAGCGATGGCGGCGGCGCGGGCGGTGGTCTCCACCACCATGGCAGGAATTCCCGAATCGGTGGTGGATAAGGAAACCGGCCTGCTGGTCCCGCCGGGTGAGAGCGGACTCTTCGCCGATGCGCTGGAAACCTTGTGCCGGGACCGTGAACTGCGGACACGCTTCGGTTCGGCCGGGCGAGCGCGGATCGAACAGAATTTCAAGATAGAGACGACGGTGCGGCCGCTCATTGAGCTGCTCAAAAAACAAAAACAGGCCGCGGCTTTTTCAGAAGAAGCCGCGGCCCCGCATCCACGGATCGCTTATCTGATCGACCGTTGGCCGGATGACGTGCTCCCTTCAATCGAGACGGAAATATTGGAAATGCAGAAACGGAAGCCGGAGGTGATGGCCTTCGTCTGCGAGTTTGCGGCAGATTGCCGGTTGACGCCGGCGATGAAAGAACTGGCGTTGCAGCTCGAATTTCTGCCCGATGCGATGGCACTCGAAGCCGAATGGCAATCGAACCCCAAACTCGTGCGCGCGCTCGAGGACGATCGCGCGAACGAAATGCCCCGCGTTCCCGCCGGGCTTTTTTTGCGGCAGGCGCGTTTTGCGATCACGTTGCGGCGAATGTTTCGGCAAAACAATATTTCGCATGTGCACGCGACCAGCTCGCGCGCCTTGATCGGCGGAGTTCTGCTGAAGAAAATCCTTGGAATCACCTTAAGCGCGTCGATCGAGGAGAAGCCGCCCGTTCCACGCGAGGTAATCGAAGCGCTGCTGCGCCATGCCGTGGGCGGTCGAATCGCCGACCGGGAACTGAGCGATCGCGTGGGCGATCCTTTTGTTTTCGATCGGGCCGGTTCGAATCGGATTCTCGTTCGCGGCCTCCGCTGGTTGAAGCCGGTGAGCAGGATCGATTTGACGCGACGCGCCGGATTCTGGCAGGAATGGGCCGGCCGGCTCGAGCGCTGGAGCGCTCAGGCGTGATGCCGTTTTTCCCATGAACAAAAAAGCAATTCTTCTCGCCGGCGGCGCCGGCACGCGCCTTTACCCGCTGACGACGATTGTCTGCAAACAACTGCTCCCGGTTTACGACAAGCCGATGATCTGCTATCCGCTCGCCACTTTGATGCTCGGCGGTTTGCGGGAGGTGCTGATCATATCCACGCCGAAGGATCTGCCGATGCTGCAGGCTTATCTGGGCGACGGCGCCCGGCTCGGCATCCGGATCGAGTATGCCGCGCAACCGAAACCGGAAGGAATCGCGCAGGCTTTTCTGATCGGCGCGGATTTCCTGAAAAATTCCGGAGCGTCGTTGATCCTGGGCGATAACATTTTCTACGGACATCTCGACTTCTACCGGGCCGCGCTCGCGCTCGATCGCGGCGCGTGCATTTTCGGATACCAGGTGCGCGATCCGGAGCGCTACGGCGTGGTCGAGTTCGATGAGAACGGCCGCGTGATCAGCCTCGAGGAAAAACCGAAAGAGCCGAAGAGCCACTTCGCCATCCCGGGCCTTTACGTTTACGACGAACGGGTGGTGGAATTCTGCCGCGACCTGGAGCCATCGGCGCGGGGCGAACTCGAAATCACCGATTTGAATTCAGTTTATCTCAAGCAAAACGAACTCCAGGTGAAGCTGTTGAGCCGCGGGATGGCCTGGCTGGATACGGGAACACAAACCAGTCTGCTGGAGGCAGGAAATTATATTGCCACGATCGAACATCGGCAGGGATTGAAGATCGCCTGCCTGGAAGAGGTGGCGTTCCGCATGGGCTTCATCAACGAAACGGAATTGGAGCGCATCGTCGATGGTTTGCCGAAAGGCGAATATCGCGAATATCTGCGGCTCGTCTGCGCGGAGGGGCCGACCGATTACCACCCGGAGCCCAGGCCGTAAACTATTTCGGTTGCTCCCGCAAAAGATGGTTCGTGTCCGCGAGTAATTTCGTCACGGTGTCCGGCGCGAGTGCGTCGTAGTAACCGCGAATGGCGCCGCGCCGATCCACCAGGACAAAAGTGGTCGCATGGACCGGCATGCCCTCCTCTTCCATGATCGTCAGTTTGAATCCGTCACGCATGAGGGAGTAAATCGCATCGCGTTGGCCGGTCAGGAAATCCCAGCGCTCAGGCCGCGCTTTCAACTTCTCGGCGTAACCACGCAAGACTTCCGGTGTGTCCTTTTCCGGATCCACCGTGAACGAGATCAGATGCACGTCGCTGTTCTCGAGCGGTTTTTGCAATTCACTCATGCGCGTACTGATGATCGGACATGGACCAGGGCAGCTGGTGAAAACAAAATCCGCGATCCAGATTTTGCCGGCCAACTGCGCGGACCCAAACGCCTTTGCCTCCTGATTTACCAGCTCGAATGGCGGCGAGCTGCCGCGGGAAGGTAGATCACGGTTCTTCAGTTGCTGGACCTCAAACTGGCGCAACCAGAAGAGCAGACTGGCCGTGACCACGGGAATGAGAATGAGCGTCGCCTTCCACGCGGCCGAACGTTTCGGCATCGGGGGTGTTCGCAAAACGCTCGCGGTTTCCGTTTTCATGATTTCGTCAGGACGAGGGCCAGTAGAAGCAGCGGGAGGTAGATGATCGAAGCCAGAAAAAGTTTTCGCGCGTCCGCGGGAACCTGCGTGCGCAGAAATCGCATCGCGACCAGGATGAACAATCCATTCAAGAGCAACTCGAACGCGAGATAGAGGTGATTGACGATGTTGAGAAAAGCCGGGAAACCCGAGGCGAGCAGAAGCGCCATGCAAAAGAGAACGGCCTGACTGGCGCTGCGTGATCCAGTGTCATCGCCCTTCGAGACCATTTCAAAGCCGGCGCGCGCATAATCTTCGCGATACATCCAGGCGATGGCAAAGAAGTGCGGCAGCTGCCAGAAAAACAGAATGGCAAACAGACTCCACGCCCCGGGATCGAGCCGGCCGGTGGCGGCGGCCCATCCGATCATCGGCGGCAGCGCGCCGGGAATCGCGCCCACCAGAGTGTTGGTGGTGCTGATTCGTTTTAGCGGCGTGTAGGCGAAGATATAAATGACGATCGTAGCGGCGGCGAGTGCGGCACTGAGCCAGTTACAGGCGCGCGCGAGATAAATGACCCCGGCGAGCGAGAGCACGCTGCCCAGGATGAGCGCATCCCGCGGCAGCATGCGACCAGCGGGGATTGGCCTTGTTCTGGTGCGCTGCATGAGCGCGTCGAGCCGGCGTTCCCACCATTGGTTCAACGCGGCGGCACCGCTGGCCGCGAGCGCGGTCCCGAAAAAGGCGTGGAAGAGCGTTGCGAAATGGATCGGTCCCTTTGCGCCCAGGTAAAATCCGACTGCGGTCGTAAGCAAAACCAAAAGGGTCAGGCGCGCTTTGATCAACTCCGCGAAATCGGACATGAGCCGGCGGCGGGTTTCAGTTATTTCGGGCGCAATGTCAGCGGCCATCGGAATCGCAGTTGTTTTCATCACGCGTGCGCTTCTTCCGAAACGAGATATCGACGCGGCAGCGTCGTCGACCGTCCGTGGTGCCGCAAGCGCAGGCAGACCGCTGAAGAGCACACACCCAAGGCAAGCATGGTCGCGCCGACCGCGACATGCGCGGTCGCAATATCCGCGGCCTTATTGCTCCAGATGACCCAGGCGCCCAATGTAATTTGGCCGGCGAGGAGAAAAAGCCACGCGTCCGATAGTCGCACGAGCGCGGGAAAACGCGGTGCGCTCCGGTGAACGCCGATGGAGCACGCGATCACGCCGGCGGCAATGATCGCGGCGAAAAACCGGTGGGTCATCTGCAACCAGATGTGAAAGGGCGTGACTTCCGATAACGCACGGGCGTTTCGCCAATCATTGATCCGGGCGATTTCTTGCGGAGACACATCGGGAATGAGACGGCCGTAAGCCGCAGGGAAATCGAGGATGGCAAGATCGCGATGTTCGTGTCGCATCGTCGCCCCCAGGGCGAGTTGCACGTAGATCGCAACGGTGGTGAAAATGGCGATCCGCGCCACAGTTCTGGCTGTGTCCGCCGGAAATTTTTCCGCGGAGATTCGCAGCCAAAGCCGCGAAGTGGCCAGGGTGATGAGAACGAGCAGCCCAAAAAACATTTGGGCGAGACAGGCGTGAAAGACGCCGATCTCATCTTTCAATAAGGTTACGCGCAGGCCGCCGAGCACACCCTGTAAGATCACCAGGCCGAGCGCCGCGAATCCGAGATGGCGGAGCCAGCGACGGTCTTCCACCCGCCACAGCCACACGGCCAGAATGATCGTGAGAATTCCCACGGTGGAAGCGACCAGGCGATGGACGTGTTCAAAAAAAATTCCGCCGATCCATTTCGAAACGGGAAAGAGAAACATGTTGTAACCGAAAGTGGTGGGCCAATCGGGAACGGCGAGGCCGGCTCCTTTGCTCGTGACCATGCCGCCGCTGCAAATAAGGAAGAGCGTGGCGATGGCGGCAAAAAAAGCGAAACGATGCAGCCACGTTATTGATCGTCCTGGAGACATTTCGTGAAAGCTAAACGCAGAATCCAGGCAGCGCACGCGTCCTCGCGCTCGCGAACTTTTCGAAAGATTGTTTTGGCGGGGAGGCAAAACCAGCACGCGAAACGCGTGCGCTACCCGACATGGCGCGCTAGCCTCCGGGGCTTGGACTCGGAGCTTTCGGCGGCTCGCCCGGTTTGCCATCGGGGGCGCCACTGGGATTGGCCGTCTTCGGTGCACCAGGCGGCGCCACGGTTCCCGGTGTCGGGCCGACGGGAGGTTCACCCGGTGGGCGTTCCGTGGGCGCGGGGACGGATTGCTTTCCACCCAGTTCCGCTCGCTCTTTCAGCCAGGCTTGATAATCCGCCGGGTTGTCGACGACAAGCGTGCCCTTCATGCTGTAATGCCCGAGGCCGCAGAGCTGGCCGCAAACCACTTCGTAGGTCCCGATCTTGATCGGCTTGAACCAGAGCGGAATGATCTGACCGGGAATCGCATCCTGCGCCATCCGCATGTGGGGCAGGGCGAAATTGTGGATCACATCTTTCGAGGAAAGCTCGATGATGACGGATCGATCGACCGGAACATGCAGCTCACCCGAAAAGCTGAGGTCGTCCTTGGCCGCGGGATCGTTGTAATCCAAGCCGAGGGGATTCGGAGTGGAAACGAGCGCTACGTCGCGCCGCCCAAACTGCCCATCTGGCCCGGGCATATGAAAGTTCCAATTGAATTGCTGTCCGACGGCATGGACCAGGATCGCGTCCTTCGTTTCGGGAAATTGATTCACCCGCTTCGCCCACAACGGAATCGCGAAACCGACGAGCAGGACCGCTTCAATCAAGACGACTGCGAATTCCAAATGCGTGGAAATGCCGCTCTTGACGCCCTCGTGGTCCGCGACCGGATGCCTGCCTTTGCGAAAGCGAAGGAGAACGTAAATGAAAAAGGCCGACCAACCGACAAAAAGCGCGAACATGAACCAATGGCTGAACTCGATGATGTGATCGATTTGATAGCCGTGCTCGGACGCGTTCGGCGGGAGGCCGATCAGTTCGTTGATGAACGCGAGGCTATTCATATTGATCAAGATTCTCGTCGGTCAGTTCCTGGTGCGGCTCGAGCGGGGTATTGGCATGGCGCCAGAGATGGAAACTGAATGCGCCCACGCCGCCCATGACGGACATGACCACCCCCATCAGAACCCAGATCGCGACGGCCATGTGCTCGGTTGATTTCGCATCGCGCGCGCCAAAGCAAACCGAGCAGGCCATCGCCTGCCCCATTTGCGAGCAGAAGAAGAGAATCACCGCGGCGGTGAGTTTGGATCTCATACGATGATCCGAAGCCGTTTCATTTTTCGGTAAAACCAAACCCCGTAAACGATCAGCGCCGCCGCCGCGATAAAGGAACAAATTGCGCCCATTCGAAAAACGGGCGCGCCTTCCACGGAATTGACCCAGAGACACCAGGCGCCGACACCGAGCGCGAGCAAGGTGGAAACCGTGATGAAAACGATATGGAAACCTTTCAGGGACATGTCAGCGAGTGATCGGATCGTACCAGGCGAGGTAGGTGAGCCAGAAAAGGCCGAAAACAAAAAAGAAAGTAAAGATCAGGATGCGATAGATCATCCTTTTCTCAGAAGCGAGATGCATGAAGATCGCGGCGACGAGACCGGCCTTGAAAGTCGCGACCAGCATGGCGACCGCGACGTTGGCCTTCTGCGTTCCGAAATTGAAATAGGAAAGAGCAACGGTGATGGCGGTAAAGACGAGAAGCGTCGCGCCCACCATCAGATAACCGCGAATGTGTTTCGAGACGTCGTGAGCGGTGTGCTCGTCATGCGACATTTCTTCGGCGGTGGCGTCGGCCAGGATGGGTTCGGGCGATTCGTTCATCGATTAAAGCAGGTAAAAAAGCGGGAAAACGAAAATCCAGACCAGATCGACAAAGTGCCAGAATAAACCGGCGACCTCAACTCGATTGGCGAGATGCTCGGGGTTGCGCTTGTAGAGCTTGGTCCCAAAAGGCAGCCAAAGGTAGGTGAAGACAATCACGCCACCCAGGACGTGCAATCCGTGGAGTCCCGTGATGGTGAAATAGCTCGCGAAATACGCGCTGTGCTTCGGCAGGAACATGTTCGCGTACTCGACGTCCGCTTTCTCGATCTTCGCGATCTTGTCGGTATGCGGCAGGGGCAGGAAATGCGGTCGGTCCATGCTCGGATTGGCCGGGTCCGCGTTCACGGGATCGAGCGCGATCTCGTACTCCTTCACGTTCTCGTCGTGGAGCGCTTCCTCGTTATGCAAGTGCCCGCTTATTTCTGTGCGGGGCGCGAGCCCTTTTTCAGCGAGGTGATGGTTCCCGAGGTACTCCTCATATTTTTCCAGCGCATCTGTCTTAATGAAAGCGCCGAAGTGATCGAACTTCTGCGGCCACTCGTATGCGAGCTTTACTCCCAGGAAAATCAGACCGCATAAAATGGTGACCAGCATGTACCACCAGTAGGCGCGGAACTTCCGCATCTTCAGCGATGCCCAGGCCATGACCACCGTGACGGAAGAGGCGATCAGGATCGCGGTGTTCATCGTGCCGACGGGCACATTCAATAATCCATGGGGCCAGGCGCCTGGAGGAGCATCGAGGCGCAAAAAAACGTAAGCGGAGAAAAGTCCGCCGAAGAGCATGACTTCGGAGGCGAGAAAAAGCCAGATGCCGACTTTCGCATTCCAAAGCCCGGTATCGGGCCGGGCAGTGACGGTGTAGGGAATTTCCATGATGCGATGTGCTGCGGTTAATGGACGGCCGCGGCGGCTTCGTAGGCTTTGCGATCGCTCTCGCGCATGGGTTCGCTTTGCATGGTGAAATCGGTCTCGCGGCCGGGCAGGCTATATTCGTAAGGCCCTCGATAAACCGTGGGGGTGGTGGCAAAATTTCCGTGCGGAGGAGGCGAGGGCGCGGTCCATTCGAGCGTCGTGGCTTCCCATGGATTGTCGTCCACTTTCTTGCCGTGCTTGATGCTCCAGAAGAAATTAATGATGAACGGAAGCTGCGCCAGACCCATGACCCAGGCCGCGATCGAGATCGGGGTGTTCCATTGGAATCCGCTCAGGCCCCAGACTTTTTCGCCCGCCAGCGTCCAGCCCTGACCGCCGTCGTACCAGCGGCGGTGCATACCGAGCATTCCCTGCAAAAACATCGGCAGAAAAATCATGTTCATGCAAATGAGCGACGGCCAGAAATGCACCTTTCCCCAGAATTCATTCATCATTCGCCCCGTCGCTTTCGGGAACCAAAAATAGATTCCGGCGAAGACGGCAAAGATCGTTCCCGGCGCCACGATGTAGTGGAAGTGCGCGATCACGTAATAGGTGTCGTGCAAATAAAGATCGGCCGAATTGAAGGCGAGCGGAATGCCGGTCAGGCCGCCGATTCCAAACATGGGCAGGAAGGCCGTCGCGAAAAGCATCGGGACATTGAATCGAATCGAGCCGCCCCAGAGTGAAATAAAGAAAGCGCTCAGGATGATGACGGACGGAATCGAAATGATCATGGTGGTCGTCTGGAAAAAGGCGCTCACGACCGAGCCCATGCCGGTGAGCCACATGTGGTGGGCCCAGACGATGAAGGAAAGAAATCCGAGAACGAGCGCGGCGAAGACGAGCGACTTGTAACCCCAGAGCGGCTTGCGCGTGTTGTTCGCGATAATCTCAGCGACGATGCCCATGCCGGGAAGAATCAGGACATAGACTTCCGGGTGGCCGAGGAACCAGAAAAGATGCTGCCAGAGCAGAGGGCTTCCCCCACCGCTGTTATGCAAGGGCGCGCCGGCAATCACCAAACCACTCGGCATGAAAAAGCTGGTCCCGGCGATGCGGTCCATTAACTGCATCACAATCGCGGACTCGAGCGGCGGAAAGGCGAGCAGCAGCAGAAAAGCGGTCACGAACTGCGCCCAGACGAAAAACGGCAGGCGCATCCAGGTCATCCCTTTGGCGCGGAGCTGGATGATGGTGGCGATGAAATTGACTGCGCCGAGAAGCGACGACGTAATCAGCAGAATAAACCCAAGGAGCCAGAGGGTCTGGCCGTTGAAAATCGGATCGTAGGTCGGGCCTTTATCGGAAATAATCGCGAGCGGCGTGTAGGAGGTCCATCCTCCCTTGGCCGCGCCGCCCGGAACGAAAAAGCTGAACAGCATGACGAGTCCACCGAAGAAAAACGCCTGGTAACTCGCCATGTTTATTTTCGGAAAGGTCATGTCCGGCGCTCCGATCTGGAGCGGCACGACGAAATTCCCGAAGGCGGCGAAGGCGATAGGCACGATGCCCAGGAAGATCATGATCGTGCCGTGCATCGCGCCTAACGAGTTGTAAAACTCCGCGGTCATCTTGCCGTTGTCCATGGCGCCGGGACCGAACATGCGGCCGAGAAGGTTCCCGATCACCGGCACGGGCTGGCCGGGATACGCCAGCTGCCAGCGCATCAGCATCATGAGCGAAAACCCGAAGAAAAGAAAAATCAGCCCGGTGATGCCGTATTGGATCCCGATCACCTTGTGATCGGTCGAGATAAGGTACTTCCGCCAGAAAGGAAGTTCGTGGTGGTCGTGCCCGGCATCATGGTGATGCGGATCGTGTTCGGCGTGCGGGTGAGAAGCGAGGCCAGAGGATGCGTCCATATGCGGGAATCTGAAACTGAATATCAGGGCAAAGTTTTCAAGAGAAAAGCGCCTTTTTAACGAGAATACACCCGCTCGAATAAGATCGCCGCACGGGACCATTCTGCGTGTGCCGTTTTCGGCCGGCCTTCGCACACCCGTCAGGCACAATTCTCGCTGAGTCAGTAGCCTGCTTCTCCGGCTCCATGAACAAACAACTTATTGATGCTCTGCTTTCAGCGATGATCAGCAGCAGCGAAGGCATTTCCGATCTGCTCTTCGCTGTGGGCCGGCCGCCCATTGTCGAAGAGCATGGCGTTCTGGAAGAATTTCCGATCGAAACGCCGACCGGTGTGCTGGAGTCGGCCCAGATCGAGCAGATCGCGACCCACTTGATGGGAGGCGACGAACGGCTCGCGAAAGAGTTCGAAACCTACGGCTCGTGCGATTGCAGTTATGCCCTGCCCGGCCTCGCCCGGTTTCGCGTCAATATTTTCAAACAAAACGGCCAGCAGGCCATCGTGATGCGGAAGCTGCAAACCGAAATCCCGACCCTGGATCAACTCGGCCTGCCTCCCATTTTCAAGGAAATGGTCCGCGAGAAAAACGGGATCATTTTTGTGACGGGCGCAACCGGCAGCGGCAAGACCACCACGCTCGCGGCGATGTTGAACGAGTTGAATGCGACGCAAAAAATTCACATTCTGACCCTGGAAGATCCGATCGAGTTTTTGCATCCGCACCAAAAGGCGCTTTTCAATCAGCGCCAGCTCGGCAAGGATTTTCCCGACTTCGCGAGTGGGCTGCGCGCCGCGCTGCGGCAGGCTCCGAAAGCGATTCTCGTGGGGGAAATCCGCGACCGCGCCACGATGGAAATCGCGATGACCGCATCGGAGACCGGTCACATCGTTTTTACGACGATGCACACGATCAACGCCGGCCAGACGATCAACCGGATCCTCGGAATGTTTGCCAAGGACGAAGAGCAGCAGCTCCGGCAACGGCTGGCGGACACGATCCGTTTTGTCGTGAGCCAGCGTCTCGTGAGCAAGATCGGCGGGGGGCGAATGCTGGTCTCCGAAATCATGGGCAGCAGCCTGCGCACGAGAGAGACGCTGCTTTACGGCGAGAGCGAGAACCGCTCTTTCCAGGAAATCATCGAAGCCGGCGGGACGATGGGCTGGCACACTTTCGATCAAGCCCTCCTGAAAGCTTACAAGGCCGATCTGATTACCGATGAGACCACGCTGATTTTTTGCGCGCATAAAAATAAAATGCGGCGCGATATCGACATGGAGAAAAAGATGCGGAGCCTCAGCGTCGAAGAACCATCCGGGCTCCGGATGGAGGCCGAACCCCTCACCAATGCATTTGCCGCGTAAAACAAAACCAACCCATGAACCACGCCAACCAACCAGCAACGCTCCTGCCGGAGTTTGAGAACGAACCTTTTCCCGTTTCAGACTATTCGGAGCGGCCGCACGCCGCGGAGCTGGAATTCCGCGCGGCGCTAAACCAAAAACTGCGCACGCCGCTCAACGCCATCATCGGATTTGCCGAACTGGTGGCGATGCGTCCCGCGCCTGCGACAAAAGACCCGGATATCCAGCACATCGTCAAGGCCGCACGCGAACTGCTCGAAATCATCAATCGCGAATTGGGCGACCCCAGCGTCCCGCCCAAGGACGAACCAGTTCTTGTTCCGTCAATCGCCTGCGATGTTCTCTACATTGAAGACGATCTGGTGAATTTTATCCTGGTGGAGCGGATCCTGGAATTTCGGCCTGCCCTCAAACTGCTCCACGCGGAGCGAGGCCAGACTGGTGTCGATATGGCGCAAATCCATCATCCGAAACTGATTTTGCTGGATCTCAACTTGCCCGATATGCACGGCTCGGAAGTGCTCCGGAGATTGCAAGAGAACCCCATTACCGCCGAGGTGCCGGTCGTAGTCCTAAGCGCCGACGCCACGCCCAGCCAGATCGAACGGCTCCTGACCGCAGGCGCGCGAAATTATCTGACGAAGCCGTTCGACATCGATCCGTTCCTCTCGGTGGTCGATGAGATGGTGAGCGGGCCGCAGCCAGCCGCTCGCCTGTAACGCAGACCGCGCAGCGGACAATTGTTCGGCGAGTTCCGAACGTGTAAGTTGATGGACGATGCTGGCGCCAAGCGGTCATAAGAACTCAACCAAAGCGGAGCTTTATCACGATCTGGCGGCGCAATTGCGGGCGCTGACGGACGGCGAGACCGACCCGGTCGCAAACATGGCCAACTGCGCGGCGCTGATTTTCAATTCCGTCCCGCGCTTGAACTGGACGGGCTTTTATTTGCTCAAAGGTGGCGAGCTGGTGCTCGGCCCTTTTCAGGGACAGCCAGCTTGCATTCGCATCGCACTCGGAAGCGGTGTCTGCGGCACCGCCGCGGAAACGAAGACAACGCTTCGTGTTCCGGACGTGACGAAATTCAAAGGGCACATCGCGTGCGACAGCGCTTCGCGATCGGAAATCGTGGTGCCGATGTTGACCGGCGATTCGCACTTAATCGGCGTGCTCGATGTCGATAGCCCGGAGCTGGATCGTTTCGATGCCGAGGATGAGGCCGGTTTCAAAATTCTCGCGGGCATCATGGCGGCAAAGCTGTAGCTACCTTTTCGGTTCTTGCTCCTGGTCTTGCCCCTGCTCCTGATCCTTCCTGAAAGCTGCACGCTAGCCCGGGAGTAGGATCAAGATCATGAGCAAGAGCAAGAGTGCTTAAGCTTTCTCTTCGGCCTCTTCGCCGTGCTCCACGATATCGCCGGGCTGGAAGAGCACGCCTTGCGCGATCTCGCGCCACTCCGGTTTCGCTCGAAAGAGCCATTCGAGGTCCATGGAGAAATGCTTGAACTCCTCCTTTTGCGCGTTCTGCATGATCGCGCGGGCGGTCTTGTCTTTCTCGAGCGAGATCCGCTGCTCGTACCAATTGATCGCTTCCGCTTCTTCGGTGAGCGACACGATCATGCGCGCGAAAGTTCGGGTCTGCGCGGAGAGCTCGTTCGCCGGCTCGTGGTATTGTTCGAATCCCATTATCTTTTTCTCCTTTTGCGTCCGGAAACGTTGGGCACTCTTTCCGGAACTGTTTTTTCATCGGCCAACTGCGCCTCGCGAAATCGCCGCAGTGAATGCGTGGCGAGGCTCTCCTCGAAAAGATCGCGATTGATCGCCTGGGCCGCCGCCGCGCCCTGCCCGGCGGCGATGATCATCTGGCAATTAGCCGGCGTCACACAACCGGCAGCGTATAGTCCCGGCACACTCGTGCGCATGCATGAGTCGACCTCGATCTGGCCGGCGCGGTCCAGTTTCGCGCCCAGCTTTTCGGCCAGGCCCGTGTGAAAAATATCGCCGCGCGTGGTGAAAATGTAATCGATCTTCACGCACGTCCCACCCGCGAAAACGAGCGCCCGGATCTTGCGTCGGCGGTGTTCGACGTCGGTGATGCGTTTACGTTCCACCGGGATTTCGTACTCGGCCAGCCAGCGCGCATGCCGCCTGCCCCAGGCGGGTCTGCTGCCATTCGTCGCCACGATCACACACGCGGAATAATGCAGCATCCCGAGCGCGTATTCGACCGCTTCGTTGTTCGAGCCGATGATGGCGATCCGTTTTCCGCGCACACGGAATCCATCGCAGTCTTTGCAAAAAAACATGCTGTGCCCGAGGCATTGTTTCACGCCCGGAATCTCCGGCGGCAGATGAAAAATCCCCGTGGCAAGAAGCAGACGCTTGGCGCGATAGGTTTTCTTTTTTCCCTTCAGCACAAAGACCGATTTTTTCAGGGCGAGCGTTCTGATTTCGTCGTGAGCGAACCTGATCTCATGCCGGCTGGCCTGGCGGCATCCGTTTTTCAAGAGCTCCGCGCCGCCAACGCCATCAGGAAAACCGAGGTAGTTCTCCACCACGGGTTCCCATTTCGCCATCGAATGTCCGGAATCGATCACGAGGGTGTCGCGCTGCGCGCGCCCGAGATAAATCGCGGCCGACAGACCCGCAATGCCGCCACCGACCACAATAACTTCGCGCGTCTTTGGATCGTCGAGGTCTTTGTGCTGGATCATGGTTGCCCTTACTTAATCGCAACGCCGGCTACGATGGGCCTTGGTGGATCGTGCGCTCCGCCACCGCGCGATTTCTTATGGTCCCGTCTTCACCGGCAATCTTTGGCATGGCCGGTCCGTTCGAGTTCACTCAGGGCAGGCTCAGCGCTGGATCCGCCTACGCTTTTGGTGCCGGTGTGGGGCTCGCTTGCGGATTTGGCGGCTCCCCTGGTTTCGCGGCAGCCGGTTCGCCGCCTGGCAGCTCGGCGTTTTCGGGAACGGCTTTCAAGTCGGGCTCGGTAAAGGAAGCGGAATGAGCGGCCAGTTCCTTGCGCAGTGCGGCAATTTGCGCTGGCACGACGGGTCCGCCTTTATTTCCCCACTCCTGGCGGATGAAAGTAAGAACATCGGCAATCTTTGCATCGGTCAATGTTGTTTCCCACGGTTGCATCACGGCTGAGCCGAACATCGCTCCTTTGACCGTGAGCGGACCTTGCAATCCTTTCAGCACAATCATTCCCAGCCGGCGCGTTCCGCCATTCACATATTCCGAACCAGCCAGCGGCGGATATTGACCCGCGACGCCGGTGCCAGTCATCTGGTGGCACGTGGCGCAATTGGCGGAAAAAATCTTTTTGCCGCGATCGGCCTGCGAAAGCTCCTGGGTCGGACCGCCACCGCCAGGCCCGCTCACTGACTTTTTCGAGTGCGGTGCGCCACCGAGCGGGTCGAGACCATTGCCGCTGAAATCTCCGGAATAGCGCCCGAGATAAGCGCCACCAAAAAAGATGGCGAGTCCATAGATCGCGATCAGCCAGAGCGAGAGTGGCTCGAGACCCACGCGCGGCTCGCGTTTTTCGCGCTGAATGGCGGCGTGCACCTGCTGCACGTCTTCGGTTTCACCGTAATCCATTCCCTGCCGGACTCTGCGCTCGGGGGCGGGTGAGTTCTCCTTCATTTCGCCTCCTTTGGAGGGGCCGGCGCCGGGGCTGCCGCGGGTGAATTTGCAGGCCCGGATGCCGGTGAACTTGCAGGCGTTGCCGCCGGTGAGCTTGCGGGCGAGGAGGCAGGGGCCGCGGTCGCTTTCACTTCATTCAAGGCATGTGATTGGTCGAGCGACATCAGATACGCGACGAGACATTTCGCATCGTAGGTCGGAACGACTTCCCATCCTTCCGGAAGCGCATCGGCCTCGCTCAACTGGACCGCATCGGCTGCGCGCTGGCCGCTGATCCGCCGCTTCTCATAAAGAAAATGATAAGCCGGCATGTTGGAATCGAGCGTGACGCTGCGCGGATTGTAGAGATGACGATGATGCCAGGCGGCGCTGTAGGGAAGGGGCGCGCCGTCTTTTCCAACGGTAATATCGGCAGTAGCCGGCGCATTCGTCGCGGGACTTGCCGCAGATGCCGCACTCGGTGGAGCCGGCGATGGTGAACTTCCTGTCGTGACTGCGTTGGCGGGCGAAGCGGCCGGAGAAACAGAAGGAGCTGCCGCGGTCGCCGGAGAAGAAGCGGGAGGCGCGGTGGTTGCCGGAGCAGGAGAGGCTGGAGAAGTTCCAGGCGCGGGCTTTGCCGCAGGTGTGGCCGAAGTGGATGGGGACGTTCCAGGCGCGGGCTTTGCCGCAGGTGAATTCGCGGGCGTCGCGGAGATGGCCGGAGAAATTGCTGGTGCCGGCTTTGCCGCAGGCGAACTCGCGGGCGTGGCAGCGGCGGCGGGTGCGGCAGAAGTGGCGGGAGATGTTCCCGGTGCCGGCTGGGCCTGCGGCGATGCGGGTGAGGCTGCGGGACTGGCGGCATTTGTGCTCGACGGCGGCGGAGCATTTTCATCTTCGACCGGCGCGCGTTTTCCGACGTTCGCCAAATCCGGACCCATTCTCATTTTGCCGAGCAAAACTGGACGCTCGAAAAGATAATCGCGCGGGGCGCTGCGACGTTCGCCCCATTTGCGATCGATATCGGAAGCGGCGTAATCGGCGCGGACTTGCTGGCTGTGGCAATACACACAACCGTTCGCGGCGTAAATCCGCCGGCCGCGATCGGCCAGGCCGGACTTCGGCGCGGGATAAGGGTCATTCCCTTCTTCATCCATCTGCGGATCGAGATGCCCGATCTGGTAGTTCGGGAGCAGGATCAGCCCCGCCCACGAAAAGGCGAAGGTGCCGAAGATCCCGAGAAAGAGCGGTACGATGCCTTTCATAGGCGCGCCTCGAGGGCCTCCTCTTCCTGTGGATTGAGAAAGGTCGGGACACTCGCCGTGCGGCCCAGACCCAAAAGCATCAGGCCGAAATGAAATGCGAAAACAAAATGCGCGACGGTGAGCAGCAATCCGGAAACGCTGCGGCCACGCAGATAAGGCAGGATCGATTGAGTGCTTTCACTGAACGCGAGCGATGGATCGTGCATGCTGCTCCCTTGCGAAAGGCCGCCGACGAGCAGCATCAGCACCATCAAACCGACACCGTAGGTCGAAGACCAAAAGTGGAGCTTGATGAGGGAAGCATAACGCCATTCGCGCCCGACTAATCGTGGCACGATGTAATACATCGAGCCGAACATCACCATGGTGAAGAACGCGTACAATCCCAGGTGCGAATACGCGACGCTGGCTTCGGTGAAATGCACGTAGCCCGCCACCGAGCGAAGCGAGATGAGCACACCGACCAAACTAAAAACGGTGTAGGCAATCGCGCCGAAAACGGTGAAGCGCAGAGTGGGGCTATAACGCAACAGGCCAAAATATCCGCGCATCGTCATGTGATGATTCAAGCCGACCGTGGCGACCGGGATGATGGTGAGGATCGTAGCGGCGATGCTGGCGGTGATCATCCACGCGGGAAACGGGCCGTCGACCAGCCGTTGCATTCCGGTCCAGCTCGCGAAAAGCGCGTAGGTCCAGAATCCGATCGCGGCCAGATGGTAACTGTAGACCGGACGCCCGATCACTTTCGGGATCATGTAATACGCCGTGCCCAGTCCAATCGCGCCGAACCAAAGGAAAAGAAGGTTATTCGCGAACCACCAGGTCACGGCTTCCTGCATCACGCCCTGAACCGGAACGACGA
>JBEEHO010000349.1:0-10363 GCA_041167425.1 Verrucomicrobiota bacterium
GCGAAATGTTTTCGAGATTGATGAACGGGAAATCCGCTTTCGCGTCGATCTTGATAAAGGCGAGGTCCTTCTTCGCGTCGCCCGCGATGTAATGGGCGTTGTAGGTCTTTCCATCGTTCATCGTCACCTCGATTTTCAAATCGGCGGCGCGTTGCACGACGTGCTCGTTCGTGACGATGTAGCCTGCCGGATCGACGATGAATCCCGAGCCGAGGCTCTGGAGCGTCTGCCGGATTTCGCGAGGCTGGCTGCGATAATTTCCGAAATATTGCGCCGCGAAATCCTCAAATGGATCGCGGACCCGCCGTCGCACGACGCGCTCCGTGTTGATGTTGACCACGGCCGGCAAGACTTTCGCCACCGCCAAGACTGAAGGCTCCGTAGCTGGGTCGGTTTGGGCCAAAGCGCCACGCGTCAACAAAAGCGCCGCAAACAAAACGGCAGGAAAGGTGCGCTGCGCCGTCCGCCGCTGGCAGGAATACAATCGGACGCCTCGGAAAGGCGTGCATACCTGGGTCCTCAATGGCCTCCTTCCAGCTGCGAGGTGATTTCGCGCGGCATCGTCTCCTGGAGTTCGCGATAAGTTTCCCCAATGCGAATCAGATCCAGTTCGTCTTTCTTTCGTTTGCTCAATCTGCGTTGTGCGTCGCCCCACGCCCACACTTTCCCCTGAACGACGTCTTTCAAATCTGCCACGGGCACGAGGCGGCCGAGAACTTCCTTCGCAGTCGCCCGCGCGATAAAAGCCTGGTAGCGCTCGTCCTGCGTAAATTGGATGTTCAATTTGCTCCCAGTCTTTTTCGCGTTGAGGGAATGCGTGAACTGCTCGATCCGGTAGCCAGCGGCCGCGAGCTCATCACTGATCACGGCGAGTTGTTGCGAGACGACCACGATGTCCGCATCGACGGTGTAAACCGGCTCAACGTAGCAGTTGACCGCAAGACCGCCGATTAAGCACCAAGGAGCGTGGCGATCCAAGATTGCCGCGACCTCGGCGAAATCAGTCGCGCCGCCATTGGTTACCGATTCGTAGATTTCTTCCGCGGTCATCTGAGCGCAGCAAGTAACGGAACTCCGCTGGCACTGTCAACTTGCCGTGCCCGCGGATGCCTTGCAGATTGAATCTGCCATGCGCCCATCTTTCGCCACGCGTTTGAACCTCGACCTGCTCGAGGAAAATTACCGGCGCTGGCAGGAGAATCCGGAGTCGCTCGATTCCGGCTGGTCCGCGTTTTTCGAAGGTTTTGAGCTGGGCGATTTGAATTATCGCAACGGCGCTGCCGCCACTCCAGCGTCGACGACGGCGGAGCCGGGCGAAGGACCGCTTCAAACCCGGGTGGATGGGCTGGTTTACGCTTACCGGACTCTCGGTCACACGATTGCGCGCCTGGACCCTCTGGCCGACAAACGTCCGCAGAACCCGCTCTTGAGTTTGCGCGAGCTGGGTTTCAGCGAGAAGGATCTCGACCTTCAGGTTTCGTCGAAATTTTTTCTCGACGGCCGCAAGATGACGCTGCGCGAGATGATCGCGTTGCTCGAAAGTATTTATGCGGATTCGATCGGTTCCGAGTTCCAGCACATTCAAAATCCGCGGTTGCGCAATTGGGTCCGGCACCGGCTGGAATCACGGCCGGCCAAGCATAACACCTCGCGCGAAGCGCAGATCGCGGTGCTCCGTGCCCTGCTTGAGGCGGAGACATTCGAAACCTTTTTGCACACGCGTTACGTCGGGCAAAAACGCTTTTCGCTCCAGGGCGCGGAATCCCTCTTGGTCATTCTCGATGCCATTCTGCACCGATGCCCGGGTCACGGGATCGAGGAAATATGCATGGGCATGGCCCATCGCGGCCGGCTCAATGTCCTGGCAAATTTCCTGAAGAAATCGCTCCAGGTCATCTTCACGGAATTTTCGACCAATTACATTCCGGACCTGGTGGCCGGAGATGGCGACGTGAAATATCACCTCGGATATCGCACGATTCGGAAATTGGAAAACGGGACCGAGATCGAGATCCGGCTCGCGGCCAATCCGAGCCATCTCGAGGCGGTCAATCCCGTGGTGGAGGGGACCGCGCGCGCGCGCCAGCGTATGCGCAAGGACACGGAGTTGCGCCGCAAAGTCTTGCCCCTGCTCATTCATGGCGACGCCGCTTTTGCCGGACAAGGCATCGTGGCTGAGACGCTGAACATGTCGCAGCTGCACGGTTACGGCACCGGCGGAACGGTGCACGTGGTCGTGAACAATCAGATCGGATTCACGACTCTGCCGGAAGATGCGCGCTCTTCCATGTACGCCACCGACATCGCCAAGATGATCGAAGTGCCGATTTTCCACGTGAACGGCGACGACCCGCTCGCGGTAAAATTCGTGACCGATCTGTCGCTCGATTTTCGGCAGGAATTCGGGCGCGATGCCGTGATCGACCTGTATTGCTATCGCCGCTACGGCCACAACGAAGGGGACGAGCCTTCGTTCACCCAGCCCGATCTTTACGCGAAAATCCAGAAGCGCCCGTCGGTCGCGCAGCTTTATAAGAAGGAGCTGATCGAAGCGGGGCGATTGAGCGAAGACGAAGCGGCCAGTCTGGAAGTGGAATTCGAGATGCGTCTCGAGCTGGTTTTGCAGGAAGTGAAATCGATCGAAGAAGAACAGGCGGGCGAGAAGGCGCGGTTCCAGGAATCGACCGCGGTGTTTCAACCGCAATACACGAGCGAGGGCACGCCGACCGCGATCAGCGCGGAGATGCTGCGGCAGATTGTGGACGGGCTGACGCGCGTGCCGGAAAACTTTGACGTCATTCCGAAGGTGAAGCGCACCGTGCTCGATCGCCGCCGCGAAGTTTTCGAAGCAGGCGGTCCCTATGAATGGCATTACGCCGAAGCGCTCGCCTTTGGATCGTTGCTGCTCGAAGGCATTCCCGTTCGGCTCTCGGGGCAGGATAGCCGGCGCGGCACTTTCAGCACCCGTCATTCTTTTATCTACGATGCGAAAACAGGGCAGCCGTTCATGCCACTGCTCCATCTCGCGCCGGACCAGGCGCGCATTTGCATTTACAACAGTCTCCTTTCCGAGGCCGCTGTGCTCGGGTTCGATTACGGTTATTCGCTCGATTACCCGAACATGCTTTGCCTTTGGGAAGCGCAGTTCGGCGATTTCGCGAACGGCGCGCAAACGATCATCGATCAATTCATCGTGCCCGCGGAATCGAAATGGCAGCGGCCCAGCGGCATTGTCCTGCTCCTGCCGCACGGTTACGAAGGGCAGGGGCCGGAGCATTCCAGCGCGAGGCTCGAGCGTTTTCTCCAGGCCTGCGCGGAAGATAATATTCAGGTCTGTAACGTCACGACTTCGGCGCAGTACTTCCACGTGTTGCGGCGCCAGATGAAACGCGATTTCGTCAAGCCGCTCATCATCATGACGCCGAAAAGCCTGCTTCGTTCCGAGCAGGCTTCATCGCGCACGGAAGATTTTACCGGCGGCGGATTTTCGGAAATCCTCGGCTCACCGGAAGTGGGACCGCCCGACAAAATGAAGCGCATCATTCTTTGCTCCGGCAAAGTTTATTACGACCTCCTGAATCATCGGGAAGCGGAGAAGATCACGAGTGCCGCGATCGTCCGCGTCGAACAACTGTATCCGCTGGCCGAGATCAGGTTGCGCGAGATGCTGAAGCCATTTCCCAAGAGCGCAAAACTGATCTGGTGCCAGGAAGAATCGCAGAACATGGGCGCGTGGACTTTTATGGAGCCGCGGTTGTGGTCGCTTTTCGGCCGCAAAATTCTCTATGCCGGCCGGAATGCGAGCGCCAGTCCGGCGGTTGGTTCGCTCGCGATTCACAAGCGCGAACAGGCGCAACTGATTGCCGAAGCATTTAGTTTGTAGCGCATTTCTGTGAAATGCCGCTTTCGATCCGGCGCCTGATCCAGGGCCCTCCAATTTGGATTTGGCAGATGACCGCAGGCTCCGAATGCGCATAATGTAACGCCTTCATGAGTATCGAAGTTAAAGTTCCGGCCGTCGGCGAATCGATTTCGAGCGGGGTCGTTTCCGTCTGGCACAAGAAATCGGGCGAACAGGTCAGGACCGGTGACCCGCTCTTCACGCTCGAGACCGACAAGGTTTCCACTGAGATCACCGCCGAAAAAGACGGCGTCCTGCAAACGATGGTGGCGGAAGGCGCCGAGGTGAAAATCGGGGAAGTGGTCGCGGTGATCGAGGAAGGTTCCGGGAGCGAGGCCAGGCCGCCGGCGGCACCGGACGCGGCGAAGGGCGAGAAAAAATCTGAGCCGGCTGTTGCGGAGAAATCGTCCGATGCTCTGTCGCCCGCGGTTCGACGGATCGTCACCGAAGAGAAACTCGATCCACAGGAGATTCGCGGAAGCGGAAAGGGCGGGCGGGTAACGAAAGGGGATGCCATCACCGCTGCGCAAAATCGCGCCGCACCTTCGGAGTCCGCGCCAGCGCCCGCCGTTGCCGAAAACCGTGCGGAAGAAAAACCTCCGGCTCAATCCGAGAACGAGCGCTTCACGCGCAAGAAAATGTCGCCGCTCCGCCGCAAGATCGCGGCCCAGCTCGTCATGGCGCAGCACACCGCGGCTATCCTCACGACTTTCAACGAATGCGACATGACCGAGGTGCAGGAGATGCGCTCGAAATCACAAGACGACTTCACGAAAAAGAACGGGTTGAAGCTCGGATTCATGTCGTTCTTCATCAAAGCGGCGGTGGAAGGATTGAAAGCGGTCCCGTCGATCAACAGCCGGATCGAGGGAGAGGACCTGATTCAAAATCATTACTTTGACATCGGTGTGGCGGTGGGGACGGAGCGGGGTCTGGTGGTTCCGGTCGTGCGCGATGCCGACAGGAAAAGTTTCGCGGAAATCGAGCGCGACATCGCGGAGTTCGCGACGAAAGCGCGCGAGGGCAAAATCAAGATCGAAGATTTGCAGGGCGGCACTTTCACCATCTCGAACGGCGGCATTTACGGCTCATTGCTGAGCACGCCAATCTTGAATCCGCCGCAAAGCGGAATTCTCGGGATGCACACGATCCAAAAACGGCCGATCGCAATCAAGGATGCGGTCGTCATTCGCCCGATGATGTATCTCGCGCTCAGCTACGATCATCGCGCGGTGGACGGGAAGGAAGCGGTTACTTTCCTCATCACGGTCAAACAGTGCATCGAGGAACCGAAGAGGCTGCCGCTGGACTTCTAGAGCGTGGAATTTGGAGTTTCTTTCCATGGATAAATTTGACGTCGTCATCATCGGCTCGGGCCCGGGCGGTTACGTCGCGGCGATTCGTGCGGCGCAGTTGGGTTTGAAAACCGCCATCGTCGAGAAGGACCCGGATCTCGGCGGCACCTGCCTCAACATCGGTTGCATCCCCAGCAAGGCGCTGCTCACTTCGAGCGACCATTTTGTTTTCGCGAAAAAAGAAGCGGCGAAGCACGGCATTATTTTGGAAAACGTCGGCCTGGATCTGGCGAAAATGCTCGCCCGCAAAGACAAGGTCGTGAAGACGATGAACGGCGGCGTGAAGATGTTGATGAAAGGAAACAAGATCACGACCTTCCAGGGGCTGGGAACGATCGCCGCGCCGGGCCGCGTGATGATCAAGCCCGCTGAAGGCGAGAGTCAGGAAATCGAAGCGGCGCACATCATCATCGCCACGGGCAGCGTGCCGGTGGAATTGGCCAACATGAAGTTCGACGGCGACGTCATCGTCAGCAGCACTGAAGCGCTCACCTTTGCGAAGGCGCCGGAGAAACTGCTCGTCATCGGCGGAGGCGCGATCGGTCTCGAACTTGGGTCGGTCTGGAGCCGGCTCGGCTCGGAAGTGATCGTGCTGGAATTTCTCCCGCGGATCGCGCTCGGCTTCGATCTCGAGCTCGCGAATTTGCTTCAGAAATCACTCACGGCCCAGGGCATGGCCTTTCATCTCGAGACCAAGGTCGGGTCCGTGAAAGTGGAGAAAGGCCGCGCCGTCGCCACCGCCACAAAAGGGGGCGAGGAACTGAAATTCGAAGCCGACAAAGTGCTCGTGTCGGTAGGCCGGCGCGCGTTTGCCAAAGGAGTCTTCGGAGAGAAACTCGGTGTCGCGCTGGACGACCGCGGACGCGTAAAAGTGGACGAGCATTTTCGCACGAACGTCGAAGGCATCTACGCGATCGGCGATGTCATCGCCGGCCCGATGCTGGCGCACAAAGCCGAGGAGGAAGGCATCGCCTGTGTCGAAATGATCGCGGGGAAAGCCGGCCACGTGAATTACGAAGTCATCCCGGGAATTATCTACACCAATCCCGAACTTGCCGGTGTGGGTGTCACCGAAGATTTCGCGAAGGAAAAAGGAATGAAGGTTCGCGTCGGTAAGTTTCCCTTCCGCGCCAACGGCCGGGCGGTAGCAAATGAAGACTACGAAGGCGTGGTTAAGTTTGTCGCCGACGCGGAAACCGATCGCATTCTTGGCGCGCACATTCTCTCGCACGCCGCATCCGAGTTGATCGCGGAGACAGTGGCGGTGATGGAATTCGGAGGCAGCTCCGAGGATCTCGGCCGCACCGTGCATGCGCATCCGACATTGAGCGAAGCCGTGAAGGAAGCCGCCCTCGCCGTGGATAAGCGCGCGCTGCACATCGGCAATAGGTGATCTCGATGGGTGGTCCGGCGGAAACGCCTGAGATTGTCATCCCGAGTTGCGCAGACGGCGAGGGACCTGACAACAACTCCAAGATTACACAAACCAGTAGCCGATGTTCAACGCGACATCCTCGTGGAACGGGAGCGGTGGCGCGCGCCGTATGCTGCGACTGCGAGGTCCCTCGCCGTCTGCGCGACTCGGGATGACATGCGTTGCGTGAAAGCGTAACCGGAACTTGCGCCCATCCGCCATGATTGACAACGGCGTTGGCTTTCGGCAAACCCTGCGCATGAGACTGATACTCGGACTGGTCGCGGCCGCATTGGGACTTGCCGTCGCAAGCGCGCGCGTAAGAGCAGCCTCGGAGATCGTGGTAGCGATCCGTTATCTCCAGGCGCAGGGCGAAAGCCACGCTCATCTGTTTCTTTATCGCGAAGATGGAATGTTGCTCCGGCAGTTAACGAAGAACGATGCGGGCCAGGACTTGGATCCGATTTTCGCGCCGGATGGCGAAACGGTCGTGTTCACGCGCGAGATCGGCGAGAACAAGTTCGAATTTTGGAGCATCCGGCCAGGTGGCACGGAGCTCAAGAAATTGGACGCGGCGCCGGAATGGTATTCGAGCGTCAAGAGCTCGCCTTACTTTGTCTGGCCGGAGATGGAGGGTTCGGGCGACGACGAAAATTCGACGCCGTACGGACAGCGCAGTCCTCACTTTCGCGCGCCTGATGGTTCGGTGGAGTTGATCCTGCGCGAAGTGAAGGAGGAGGAAGACGACCA
Source organism: Verrucomicrobiota bacterium (assembly GCA_041167425.1). Classification (GTDB taxonomy): domain Bacteria; phylum Verrucomicrobiota; class Verrucomicrobiia; order Chthoniobacterales; family UBA10450; genus AV80. The sequence goes on from JBEEHO010000349.1 coordinate 7,421, forward strand.
GATCAACGGGCCCGGGCACGGGAAGCATTATCTCCTGCGCGATTTGAAATCGGGCAAGCAATTCGAATTCGCCAGGCTCCCCGGTTTTGAAGGCGCGGTCGAGCAACTCCGGGTGAAGGAAGGGGACAATCGTTTCCTGATGGAGCCGCCGCTGCGCCTCGCCTTTTTTGGCGTGCATCTGAACAGCACCGACGGCGATACGGATTACGCGCTCGACCTAACGAATCGTCGCTTTGTCCGGTTATCGCCGAATTGGGCCGCACCCATTCTCTTACCGGGTGAGTCTGCCTTCCTGGCCCTTGATTATGCGCGTTACGTTCCCATTCCTGGCACCGACAAGACCGCGAACTGCAGCTATCTCGAGCATTGGGACGCCGGCCTGAAAAAAATTCGTTACGCGCGGGAAGGAACGGCCGCGATCTGCTACGGAGCTTCCATGTATCGGCCGGGAAAAACGCCGGCCGCGGTCACGATCCGAAAGAACGGCGACTGACCACGCGGCCGCCTTTGCATCGACCTGAGACCAACAAAATGGAAAGAGCGATTTACCTTACGCGCGCGGGGCCACCCGCGGTTCCTGGTTTCCTCTCTGGTCCGGGCATCGTCTTGTTCCTGGCCTTCGCGAAATTCGCTTTTCATCTTCTCACCGCCGGGCGCTACGGAATCTTTCGCGACGAATTGTATTATCTCGCCTGTTCCGAGCATCTGGATTTCGGATATGTGGATCAACCGCCCCTGATCGCATTCGTCGCCTGGATTGCGCGCCATCTCTTTGGCGAATCGCTCATCGGCTTGCGCTTGCTTCCCGCTGCGGCGGGCGCGGCGACAGTTTGGTTGACCGGAAAATTAGCCCGGGAAATGGGCGGCCGCGTTTTCGCCCAGGCGCTGGCCGCGCTCGCAGTCATGGCCGCGCCCATTTATCTGATTCTCCATCATTGGCTGACGATGAACGCTGTTGAGCCGCTGCTCTGGGTGGCGTGCGCCTGGTGCATCGTCCGCGCGATCAATCAGGGCGACCCGCATTACTGGCTTTGGTTCGGCGTGCTTCTCGGGCTTGGGATGGAAAACAAATATACCACGGCCTTTTTCGCCCTGGCTGTTTTCGTCGCGCTGCTTCTCACCCCCCAGCGGCGTTTTCTCTCGAACGGCTGGATCTGGATCGGAGCCCTTTGTTCCTTGCTGATCTTTCTGCCGAACTTGATCTGGCTAATTCGCCACGATTTTCCCTTCCTCGAATTGATGCACAACATCCGCGGCACGGGGCGAGATGTGGTGCGGGGGCCTCTCGCCTTCATCGGGGACCAGGCGATGCTGCTGAATCCGATTCTTTTTCCGCTCTGGCTGGCCGGGCTCGGCTGGTTATTTCTCCACCGGGATGGCAGCCGCTATCGCATTCTCGGATGGATTTATGTGCTGATCCTGGTCGCTCTGATTGCGTTGAAAGGGAAGAACTACTACCTCTCCGCCGCCTATCCAATGCTCTTCGCCGCGGGCGCGATTGCATTTGAAAATCTTACCCGCACAAGAGGCCGCTGGAGCCGCAGCGCTTACGTTGGGTTGATCCTCGCCGCGATCTGTCTTCTTGCGCCGACCGTGTCGCCCGTCCTACCCGTTGAAACTTACATTCGTTATCAAAACGCGATTGGCCTGGAGCCGCCCAAGGCTGAGAACCAGCCGACCGGCCCCTTACCGCAGCACTTCGCCGATGAGTTCGGATGGGAGGAAATGGCGCGGGAAGTCGGGCGCATTTACCACGAACTTCCGCCGGCGCAACGCGAGGCGACCGCGATTTTTGCCAACAGTTATGGTCAGGCGGGCGCGATCGATTTCTTTGGAAAAAAATACGGGTTGCCAAAGGCGATCAGCAACCATCAAAGCTACTGGTATTGGGGGCCGCGGAGTTACACCGGTGAAAGCGTGATCGTGCTCGGGAGCGACGGCGCCGGCGATCGCGAACATTTCGCCAGCGTGGAAGTGGCCGGGCGCACCGATCATCCGTACTCGCGACGAGACGAGCACTTCGAGATCTTCGTCTGCCACGATCTCAACACGACACTGCAAGAACTTTGGCCAAAGGCGAAGAAGTGGAATTGACTCTTTTTCTGTAGCCGCGGCCCTGTGGGCCGCGCGAGATTGCGCAACGCTGTTCTCAAAGCGCTACATACGCGGCCCACAGGGCCGCGGCTACAGAAGCGGCTGAAATCTGCGATTGTTCCGGGACCAAAATGGAAAGCACGACGGCCATCCTGCTCCGGAAGCGGAAACTCAGCGACACGAGTCTTATCATCTCGTGGTGCACGGAGTCGTTAGGCTGCATCCAGACCGCGGCGAAAGGGGCGCGTCGCGCGAAGAGCCCGTTTGCCGGGAAGCTCGACCTTTTTTTCGAAGCGGAAATCCAGATCGCGCGCAGCCGGAAATCGAATCTGCACACGCTGACGGAAGTTGCGCTGAAGGATCCGTTCAGCGGTATTCGAAAAAATTTACTCCGCACACAGGCCGCTTCCTACTTCGTCGAACTGATCGAGCTCTGCACCGAATCCGATCACCACGAGCCGGAGCTATTCTCGCTTCTCCGGCGCGCCTTCACTTTCTTAAACGGCAAGGATCCGGATCTGCGCGCGGTGGTCCATTTCGAAACCGAGCTGGCGCGGATCGCCGGGGTGCACGACATCAAGACGCTCAAGAGCGATCCCGCTTTGGCGCTGGCGAATCTTTTTGGCCGGCTGCCGACGTCGCGCGCCGATCTGCGCAAAGCGCTTGCGCCGGGAAGGTGAAGTTGATGCAGCCGGCCGGGACGCCGCACTGAGGCGAACACGCGCCAAAAGCACGCTCCGAGATGATCTCGATGATCGCGGACGAAGTCGCAATCCAGATCGAAATCGAAACGCGAAGGCAGTAAAAGAACCGGAAGCTTTATCCGGGCGGTGTGATTCTAGCAACGCC
>JBEEHO010000350.1:0-4403 GCA_041167425.1 Verrucomicrobiota bacterium
CGGCCTTGCTCGAGAGCCTGCGTGACAGTAATGAGCGCGCCGCTGTTAAGACCCGCTTCAACCACCAGGAGCCCATGACTCCAGCCGCTGATGATCCGGTTGCGCATCGGGAAAGTCTGGCGGTCCGGTTCGATCTCCATCGAAAACTCGGAAACGATGGCGCCGTTGCCGCTGCGAATTTTTTCGGCGAGGGCGGCATTTTCCGGCGGATAAAGTTTCGATAAACCTGAGCCGATCACAGCAACCGTGCGCCCCTTGGCCGCGAGCGCGCCCTGATGCGCAGCGGTGTCGATCCCGCGCGCCAGACCGCTTATGACGGTAAGCCCGGCGTATGCGAGCTGGTAGGAAAGCTTCTTGGCCGATTCCAATCCATAATGTGTCGTGCGCCGCGAGCCGATAATCGCAATGGCATGTTGATCGCGCTCGGTCAGTTCGCCCCAAACGTAGAGCACGATGGGTGGCGCATGGATTTCGCGCAGCTGTCGCGGATAAAGCGGCGACTCGGCGGTGATGACATTCGCTCCGAATTGACGAATTCGTTCAAGCTCCGCGGGCAGATCGACGATGGTTTCCCATTGGACAATTTGATCGGCGACGTCGGGACCGATTCCTTCGACCGCGCGCAAGGCATCCCGCCGCGTGGCGAGAACGCGATCGGGCGTTTCAAAAACTTCGAGGAGTTTTCGTAATCGCACCGGCCCCATCGTGGGCAGCATGTTCAGCGCAATGCAGGCTTCGGTGGGGGTCATCGATAGTACTGGGAGGGGGGCGCTCCGCGGAGCCGTCGAACCTCAGCCGCTCGACAAAGTCTCGCCGCAGTTTGCCGGCGGAGAGTTGGCGCGGCGTTGGGGTTAAAAAGGAATCTCGTCGTCGTCGGGTGCGGAGGGGGCTGCTTTCGGAGGGGGCGCGGGACGGCTGCTTGAGCGCGGTGCGCTGGAACTTTCTTCATCTCCGCCGCCACCGCCTCCGCCACCACCAGGCCGGCTGCCGATGAGTTGAAGCCCTTCACCCACGACTTTTAGTTTGCTCCGTTTTTGGCCCGATGTTTTGTCGTCCCAGGTATCGAGTTGAAGGCGTCCCTCAATAAAAACAGGGCGTCCTTTTTTCAAATATTCGCCCGCGATCTCGGCGGTGCGGCCCCACAAGGTGACGTCGACGAAAGTGGTTTCTTCGCGCTTCTCGCCGTTCTCCGCGGTGTAAACGCGATTCACGGCCATGCCCAATTCCGTGACGGCTGTTCCCTTGGGAGTGTAGCGAATCTCGGGGTCGCGCGTGAGGTTCCCGAGCAGAATGACTTTATTGAAACTGGCCATGCCGCCGTTCTAGCGGAATTACTTGGCCTCGGCCAACTTTTTCGCCGGCCGCTCCGTCTTCGGACGAAGACGTTGATAGCTCTGCCGGTACACTTCGGGATCGAGTTTGAACTTTGAGCGGAGCTTGGTGATGAGCTGCGGGTCCGCGTGAAAAATAAAGTTCACGTAATAACCGGCGTCGAGTTTGCCGGCGACATAAGAAAACTGGCGGCGGTCCATTTTTTGGACCTGCTCGATTTCAGCGCCCTCTTTTTGAAATTCGGCCTCGAGACGATCGACGACGTCTTTCACGGTATCATCCCTGCCCTGGGTATCGAGGACGAGCAGCGCTTCGTAACGGTTCTTCATGATTCTGGAATTTTGTTGAAAAGGTTCATCGCGGAAAGCACGCCTTTGTCAATCGCGCATTTCACCGCCTCCGCCGCGCGGGTGATTGTTTTTTCGACCACGGGCCGCTCTTCTTCGAAAAACCGGCCGAGCACATAGTCCACTGCACCTTCGCCCGGCGCCGCGCCGATGCCAATGCGTAACCGGGGAATGGCCTCGGTGCCGAAGTGCATGATAACGGATTCCAGACCGTTATGGCCTCCCGTTCCCCCTTCCAGGCGAAGGCGCAATCGGCCCAGTTCGAGTGCGAAATCATCCAGCACCACGAGAATTTCGGCCGGCTGGATCTTGTAAAAATTCGCGACCGCGGCAACCGGCTCGCCGCTTCGATTCATGTAGCTCGCCGGTTTGACGAGGAGGCCTTGTTCGCCTTTCGCCCAAAGAGCATGCCAGTTTTTGGAATGTTGCCAGGCGAGGCCCCACTCGGCAGCGAGAGCATCAACGACGTTGAATCCAATGTTGTGACGAGTGCGTTCGTATTCGGCACCCGGATTACCGAGCCCAACCACCAATCGAACCAGCGAGGCTTCCTGCTCCAAAATCTCGAAGCGACTGCCGAATCACTTCTTCTGCTCTTTTTCCTTCGGCGCTGCTTTTTCTTTTCCGCTCGAAGCCGCTGCGGCTTCCGGTTCTTCCTTCTTCTCCCGGATCACTTCAGGGCCGGTAGGAGCCTCCAGGGCGGCGGCAACCGGTTCTTCCTCGACCGTTGGCGCAAGAACGGAGAAGGCCGTGAGATCCGGCTGGACTCGCGTGGTGACGCCGGATGGCAATGGAATTTCACGCACGTGAATGGAGTCGCCGATGTTGAGCGCGGAAACATCCACGGTGATGAGATCGGGCAGATCGCGCGGAAGACATTCGATCGCGAGCGAACGAAGATTTTGTTCGAGCAGGCCGCCCATATTTTTCACTCCGTTCGCGATTCCCGTAGGCTCGAGCGGCACGTCCGCTTGAATCACTTCGTTCATCGAGACGGCGTGGAAATCGATGTGCAGAATCGCGCCCCCCAGCGGCGCGTGCTGGACCTCCTGCACCAGAGCGAGACGACTTTTCCCTCCGATCTCCAGTTCCACTAAAATGTTTTCACCGGCGGCGTGGCTGAGCATGGCGTTGATATCGCGCCTGGATACCTGCAGCGTTTCCGGCTTGTCCCTGGCGCCGTAAATGACCGCGGGCACCGAGCCGGCCGCCTTAAGTTTCCGCACCGCGGAACGCCCTGTGGCCGTCCGCCGTTCCGCCGTGAGTTTTACCTGCTTAGCCATGTTGGAATTCTATTTGCCGTCGTTATCAATCTTGAACAGCGAGGAAACGGATTCGTCGTTGTGAATTCGTTTCATGCCTTCACCGAGAAGCTCGGAGACGCAAAGCACGGTGGTCTTAAATCCGTCCACCGTGCGCACGGGCGTGCTGTTCGTGGTTATTAATTCCTCGATCTGGGAATTTTGCAACCGGGGAATCGCGGCGTCGACCAGAACGGCGTGGGCGACGCCCGCATAAATGTTCATGGCGCCACGCTCTTTCAGGATCGTGGCCGCGGAAGTCAGCGTCCCCGCTGTTTCCGTGAGATCGTCCACCAGGAGGACATCGCATTCTTCCACCTCGCCGATGACATACAACGCTTTGGTCTCGCTCGCGCTCTTCCGTTGCTTGGCCACGATGGCGAGATTGGCTCCGAGCGCCTGCGAATAAGCAGAGGCCATTTTCAATCCGCCCACATCCGGCGAGACGACCACGGTCTTGCGAGTCAGGCGCGTGCGCAGGTATTTCAGCAGAACGGGCATGGAATAAAGATGGTCCACCGGGATATCGAAAAATCCCTGCACCTGTTGCGCGTGCAAATCCATTGTCAGCACGCGACTCACCCCGGCCGCGTGGAGAAGGTTGGCCACCAGCTTCGCCGTGATCGGCACCCGCGGCTGATCTTTGCGGTCCTGCCGCGCGTATCCGAAAAATGGGATGACCGCCGTGATGCGATCCGCGCTGGCGCGGCGAGCCGCGTCCACCATGATGAGCAACTCCATCAGGTGCTGGTTGGTGGGCGGACAAGTGGGCTGGATAATGAAAACGTCGCGGCCTCTAATGTTCTCCTCGATCTTGACGTACGTTTCGCCGTCAGGGAACGAGCTGATGGTCGCATCTCCCAACGGCACGCCAATGCCTTCACAGATGCGTTGCGCCAGCTCGCGATTGGCGGAGCCGCTGAAGACCTTCATCTCGGGTTGGAGTGCGAACATAATCTCGGAGGGGCGCTAACTTAGGCGCGCAAAGGCGGCATTGGCAATCGCCGATTGCCGAGACTTTTCGCGACAAAAAAACGGAGGCGACAGGAACCCTGTCGCCTCCGCCAAACAATGGAGATAAGCAAACTGCTGTCTTACGAAGAAACCCGGGCCATCCGGCGACGGCGCAGAACGTGGGTCGAGCCCACTGCCACCAACAAGCCGATGATCGGGAAAAAGGCGCTCATTTCAGGAACCGGGGTGAGGTTGCGGACGAGCGCAAACTCTTCGAAGCCACCCGCGGAACCATCCGGATTGGTCGTCGTGTCAGCCTGGCCGAAGGCCACATACATATAGACGTAGTCGTTCGAGTTCGTGCCAGCAAAGGCGGTGGCCGGGATGTAGAGGTAGGCATCACCGGAACCGCTGCCATGATTGCGCGCCGCATCAAAGAGAACCTGATTGTCACCGCCGCCATCCAGAT
>JBEEHO010000351.1:0-8627 GCA_041167425.1 Verrucomicrobiota bacterium
TCTTTGCATCCTTCCGGCCTGACCCATGAAGGATCTGGGCATAGAGCTGACGAATGGACGCGCCCAGTTTCTCGACCTGCCGGCACAGCCGCGGCAGCATCTTCATGTAACGCTCCCGGCTTTCGATTTTCTTGTCGAGAATCACGCGGTCGAAACGCTCGCCCCCCTCCGTCAGCTTTTGGGCGAGATCGAGATGCGCCTGCGCGATGAAACCGAAGCGATTGATCAGGCGCTGCACCATGATCTCCGCCTCTTCGATTCGTTTGGAAATCTCGACCTCCTGTTCGCGCGTCAGCAAAGGCACCTGACCCATTTGCTTGAGGTACATCCGCACCGGGTCGTCGAGAATATCGAGCTTGGTCTCGGGCTTTTCTTCTTCCTCTTCCTCGGGGTCCTTCTTGCCGTCTTTATAACGGTCGACTTCGGAAGCTTCGATGATATCGATCTCCATCCGGCGCAGCCGCGTCAAAATCGCATCGAGTTCATCCGCGTCGGTCACCTCCGCCGGAAGCGCCTCGTTCAGATCATCGAAGGTGAGATATCCCTGCTCTTTCGCGAGCTTGATCAATTCGCGAATGCGCGTCTGAACATCCGCCGGCGTCGAAACCGCCAGCATCTCATCCGGGTCCGGTGTTTCCGCCCCGTTCTCTCCCTTCCGCGAACGCGCGGGAGTGGATCGGCTCTTCTTCGGTGAAGGCGATCTCCTGGACGAGGAAGTCTTCGCCGATTTCGGACGACCGGCCTTCTTCAGTTTCGGCTTCGCCACGCGCTGCGGCGTACGTTTCGCTTTCGCTGGCTTTTTCAGCCGGGCCCGGCCTCGTGCGATTTTTTTCGAATGCTTTGCCAAAACTTTGTGCTTGTGAGGTATTCTGATGTTTCCAGCCGGCTCTCGCTCAACTCACTGCCCCCTCAGCGACAGTTCAGGTGTCGAGCACGCGGGCAGACGAAAACTGCGAAAGCTCGCGGAGTTGCTCCGTAAGGTCAAGAATTTGTTTCTGCAAATTGACCGCTTCGCCCGTGGTCAGCCGAGGCAGTTTCATGCGGCCTTCAGCGATCTGAAGCTGTCTCCGCAAAGTGGCCTGGCGCAGCCCGCTCCACCAGCCTTGCGCCACTTCCAGGCCATTTGGGGGCGCCCTTTGCAGCAACCAGGAAGCAACGAGGGCCTCATCGCCAGGCGACAAGCCCGCCATGAAGGCGTTGATCGAGGCCGGGTCGTCAGGACGCAGATCGCTCCCGAGAATTCGGCCCAGAATCTCAGCGTCGGGCGTCTTGGCCAGCATTTCGCGCCAGTTTTGCGCCTGCAAAAACTCGCGCGCTTCCGCATGACGCAACGCGAGCAAACAAAGCATCCCAACCTCGTGCCGTGGAACTGGCGTCATGATGGCGCCAGGCTCGTCGCCCGTGGAAATTCGTTCGCGCCGCGGCTTCGTGAGCAGCCGCTCGAAATCGGCCCGGGCCACCCCGAGCCGGGCCGTGACCTTGTTCGCGACTTCTCCGCGCATGAGCGGGTCCTGCACTCGCGCCACCGTCTCCGCCAGTTTTCGCGCCAACTGCATTTTCGCGCCTAACGAGTCCAGATCGGTCGACGCGGCTTCATGTTCGATCCAGGAATCGAAAAAATCGCGCGCGGCCCCGACACGTTTTTCAAATTCCTCCTTCCCCTTGTTCCGAATCATCGAATCCGGATCTTCGCCAGCCGGCATTTCCGCGACCCGCACGATCAGGTTGTTTTGCAGCAATGCGTCGACTGATCGCTCCGCGGCCTTCTGGCCCGCGGTATCGGCGTCGAAACAGAGAATGACTTCGCTCACAAATCGCTTCAGGATCCGCGCCTGATTTTCCGTGAACGCGGTCCCCTGCGGCGCGACGACATTGGTGATGCCGGCTTCAAACACCGTGATGAGATCGAGCTGGCCTTCGCAGACGATCGCAGAGTTCGCCTCAATCAACCCGCGCTTTGTTTTATGCAATCCGAAGAGGACATTTCCTTTTCGAAAAAGCGGCGTTTCAGGCGAGTTCAAATATTTGGCCCCTTCGGCTTCCTTTTCCAGCACCCGGCCGCTGAACGCGATCACTTCTCCGACGTCGTTGTGGATCGGGAACATGATGCGGCCACGGAACCGATCGTACGCTTCCCCCTCGGGCCGATTTTCATCGCGCGGTTTGATCAAGCCGCTTTGCAGAATCTGACTGCGCCGGTAACCGCGCTCGATCGCCCAGGTCATAAACGCGTCCCAGCTTTCCGGCGCAAACCCGAGCTGCCAGTCGTTGGCGATCCGTCGATCGATCCCGCGCTTTTTCAAATATTCGCGCGCGGACGCTCCGATTTTGGATTTCACCAGGTTCTCGTGAAACCATTCCGTGGCTTCGGCGTGAAGCTGAAGCAGCGTGCGCCGAGTCTCGTGTTGACGATCGTCCTCGCCTCCTGCGCCCCGTTCTTCGATCACAGGTATGCCTGCGCGCGCCGCCAGTTTCCGCACCGCTGCCGGGAAATCGAGATGCTCGTAATCCATCACGAAGCGAAAAACACTTCCGCCCACGCCGCAGCCAAAGCAGTGAAACGTCTGCCGTTGCGGGCTCACGGTGAACGACGGCGTTTTTTCCTGATGAAATGGGCAGAGCGCCTTGAAGTTCGTCCCCGCGCGCTTGAGCGGAAAATACGCGCCAATCACTTCCACGATGTCGTTCGCGGCCGCGATCTGTTCGATGTTTTGTGACGGGATCGTTCCCATGCGCGTTTACTTTTCGCTCGTTTGCGAGCCGGAGCGATGTCAAATTAGACCAGACGACATGCTTCCACTAGTTGGCATGTGAGACAGTTAGGCTTCGGTCGATGAGAATTTTTCTACGCTATCTGTTTGTGGCCTGCGCTCTGGCCTCGCTGCCGCGGCAGACGGAAGCCCGCGTGATCATCCACAAGGGCGATACGGTCGTCGTCCCGTTGCGCGGGGAAATCTCGCCGCCGCTTTTTTTGTTTCTCCGCCGGGCCGTGAAAGTGGCGGAGAGCGCGGAGGCGGGAGCGATTATTTTTGAAATGGATACGTACGGCGGACGGCTCGATACCGCCGCGGATATTACCAGCGTGCTGAATCACTCGACCATCCCGACCTATACTTTTATCAACTCGAACGCCGGTTCGGCCGGATCGCTCATCGCGCTGGCCACGCAGCACATCTACATGTCGCCCGTGAGCGCCATCGGCGCGGCCGCTCCCGTTCTTTCCACGGGCGAAGATCTTCCGGCGACCGAGCGCGACAAGACGATTTCGTATTGGTCCGCGCTCGTTCGCAGTTCCGCCACGCGCAACAATCATAATCCCGACCTCGGTGAAGCTTTCATGACCAAGGAGAAGGAAGTGAAAATCGGAGACCGCGTGGTCCATCCCAAAGGCACTCTCCTCACCTTGACCGCGCAGGAGGCGGCGGAGAAAATCAACGGCAAACCGTTGCTCGCCGATGGCGTCGCCGATTCATTGGAGGATCTGGCACAGAAGGCCGGACTGAAAGGCCAGCTCGTCGCGCTCGATCCCAGCGGCTTTGAACGCCTCGCGTTTTGGATCACCAAACTCGCGCCCCTGCTTCTGTTGCTTGGGATCATTTGCGCCTATCTCGAATTCAAAATTCCCGGCGCAAGTTTGCCCGGAGTGATTGCGGCTTTTTGCTTCGCGCTTTTTTTCCTCGGCCATTATCTGGCCGGACTGGCGGGCTGGGAAGTGGTCGCGCTCTTTGTCCTCGGCGTCGTCCTCGTCCTGGTCGAGATCATGTTTTTCGCGCACTCGACCATTGTCTTCGGTGTCGTCGGCGTCTTCCTCATGCTGGGATCGCTTCTATGGGCGATGATCGATCGTTACCCGGGCGAAACATTTTTGCCGACAGGCCAGATGATCGCACTTCCCCTGCGCAATCTTTTCTTCGCGATGCTCGCCGCGACCGTCGTGATCATGATTCTCGCGAGGTATCTTCCGAGCACCAATCTCTACCGGCGGTTTGCGCTCATGACCACGAACCCGCCCGGCCCATCGCTCGCCGGGGCGCCGCGGGAATTTGCCACGGCTCTCGCACTCACGCCTGGAATGGAAGGCGCGGCTCTGACGACGCTTCGACCGAGCGGCAAGGCCCGCTTTGCCGATCACATCGTGGACGTCGTGACCGAAGGCGAATTCATCGCGGCCGACACACCCGTGACGGTGATCCAGACGGACGGAATGCGCGTCGTGGTGAAGCCGGCCGGATGAGGAAGTCCGAATAAGCTTCGGATTTAATGGCCGGGATCGAAGTCGAATCGATCTTTGTTTTTTCTTGAGCTGCCATCCGCGTTCGGCGGACAACTATGACACGCTAACCGCCCGCCACGACGCGGACGAATTCGATCCGGTCGCCCTCGGCTAAAAGACGCTGCGTCCATTCGCGTTGGTGGAGAGCAGTGGCGTTGTGCTCGATCAAGACTGCGTTCGGATGAAGGCCATAATGCGCGGCCAGCTCGGCGATATTCGTTGCGCCGCTGGTCTCGGCCCGTTCGCCATTGATCCAAACTGTCATGGCGAGAGAAGCGCGGAGTCCCAATCTTTCCAGACCGGTTCGAAACCTCGCCCGCGCAGAACGGCCGCGACTTCCGCGGGCGATCGCTCATCGCTGATTTCGAATTGCCCCGTCGCCAGCGCGTCTTCCCCATTCTGAAATTCCGGCGCGACAATGCGGCCGCGAACGGTCCGGTGCAGGGCATCGACACCCTGGCCCGTATAACCGCCGGGCTCCGTATGGCTGCCGGCGCTCATCATCGTGACGCCCAGCGATGCCAGGACATCACGCAAGGCCGCTCGTTCCCGGGTGCTGAGGACAATTCCAATCTGCGGAAACGTGATCCGGAAAGCGCAAATCAGTTGGGCCAGCTCGCGGTCCGTCATCGAAAAGGCGGGATGGAATTCACCGGCGGCTGGACGCAATCTCGGGAGGCTGACGCTGATCTGGGCTTGCCAGCAGCGCTTGAGCAAATATTCCGCGTGCGCCGCGAGTCCCACCGCTTCCTCCTGCCAGCGCGTGAGGCCAAAAAGCGCGCCGATTCCTATCCGGCGAAATCCGGCATCGTAGCCGCGCTGAGCGCAGTCGAGCCGCCAATCGAAATCGCGCTTCGGCCCGGAGACATGCATCTCGGCATAGACCTCGCGGTTATAGGTTTCCTGATAAACCACCAATGCCTCCGCGCCCGCCTCGATAATCGGAAGGTAATCCACCGTCTCCATTGGTCCGACCTCGATTGAGATCGACGAAAAATCCGGGGCGAGCGAGCGCACGCAATCGGCCAGATAGGTTTGGCTGATAAACTTCGGATGCTCTCCCGCAACGAGCAAAACCTGCCGGAATCCCTCGTGCGCCAGATAACGGCCTTCCGCCATCACCTGGGCGAGGCTGAGAGTGACGCGCAGAATCGGATTGTCCCGCGAGAAGCCGCAATAGCGACAGTTATTGATGCATTCGTTGGAAAGATAAAGCGGAGCGAACAGCCTCATGGTTCGTCCGAAATTTTGCAGCGTCAGCGCGCGCGATTCCTGGGCCAAGGCTTCCAGCTCCGCGTCGGATTTGGGTGAAATCAAATCCTGGAAGCGACGGAGAAGACGGGACTTCTGCAACGGTAGATTATTCAGGATCGGGGCAAACGACATTTCGCTGCAATTTCGTTCGGCTCCCCCATTTCGCAATACAACTGTCGAGGGTGAAGGCGTAGGAGGATCCGTTCCGATAGAGCGTGCGGGCAAAGCCGTCCCGGGTTCACAAGCCTTGGGGAAGATTGTTTCGGCGAGACGCCGAAACCAGCCCGCGAGACGCGTGCGCTACTGGAGGCCATAACAGCACGGATCCGAACGATGGATCGCCCAAAAAAAAACGCCGGGAACACATACAGTGTTCCCGGCGTCTTGTTGAATTATCCGGCGTTGTTTAGAACGCGAAGTTGAGGCCGGTGCGGGCCATCCCGAAGTTGTTTTGCGAACCGGAAACGATGTTCCAGCTGAAATCGTTCGTGATGCCGATGTGCGGGGTGATACGCACTTCGATACCGCCGCCGAGCTGGCCGACTGCCTTGGTGCGCGAAACCGGGAACTCGTGGTTCACGATTCCAAGCGGCTGGGTGCGATCGAGCAGGAACTCATGGTCCTGACCGCCGCCGAAGATTCCACCGCCGCCCAGCCAGAAGAAAGGCGCAAAGCGCGTGCAACCGATCGGGAAACGCAACGTCAGCGTCGCCAGCACCGAGCCGACCGAGCGTTCCTTGCCGCCCAGGCTGGTTTCGGTGAAGCCGTTATCGACGGTCTCGTCCGAAGTCGCGCGCAGCAGATTGCCCTGAATGCCGAAACCGAAATAACGGTGCACAAAGTATTTTGCATCGATGCCGCCGCCCCACGCGTGGTCCGCCACGAGGTAGGTGTCTTCACGCCATTCCGAGCCGGTCGCGGCGTAGATGCCGGAAACGCCAAGGTTGAATTCGCTATCTGCGTACCACTGGGGGCACGGTGGCGGTGTGACCGATTTTGATTCTTTCGAGTAGGTTTCCGTCCCAGCAAAAGCGGCCGAGCTCAACGCGACCGCTGCGCAGAAACTGAGGGTTAGTTTTTTCATTTTGTTGTCTCCTGTTTTGGTTAAGTCTCCCCGCCCGATGGTTAAACCATGGCGCGGCTTCCTGCAAGAACGTTGTTGGGGGTTCTCTTGGATGTGCGCGATTGTGGCATACTGAATCTAAATTGCAAGGCTGGAGAGTTATTCTTACGTCAAATTAAGGCTTTAATTCCGCCCCGGTATTTGCGTCCGTGATGGTGAATTTCTCGTGGTGATACGCCGGATCCCCCCGGAACATCAACCGGCCCGCATAGCGCCGCTCCAGCTCCACCAAAAATTCTTCATCCTCCTCCTTCAATCGTTTTAACACGTCCGGATTCAGAATGACTCGGAAATCATGCACGCTGTCCTGGTATTTCCGCATGACGGTATTCAGCGTGCGATGCAACTCCACGCTGGTGGTCATGGAAGTCTTCACCACCCCGCGGCCCGTGCAATAAGGGCAATTCTCGTAGATCGAATCGCTCAGGCTTTCCTGCGCGCGCTGCCGCGTCATCTCCATCAGGCCCAGAGCAGAAAGCGGAAGGACGTGCGTCTTCGCCTTGTCCCGTTTCAAGCGCTCCCTCATCAAGGTATAAACCACCTGCTGATCCTTGCGGCTCTTCATGTCGATGAAATCGCCAATGATCAGGCCGCCCACATTGCGCAGGCGTAATTGGCGCGCAATTTCGTCGGCGGCCTCGAGATTGGTTTGCAGAATCGTCTTCTCGACATCACGGCCGCCTTTGTTTCGCCCGGTGTTTACGTCGATGGCCACGAGCGCCTCGGTTTCGTCGATCACAATGTAGCCGCCGCATTTCAGCCAGACCTGGCGATGAAAGGCGTCGTCGATTTGTTTCTGGATCCCGAAGGTTTCAAAAATGGGCGCGGCGCCATCGTAAAATTGAATGCGGCTGCGGGCGCGCCTGGAAATCTGTCCCACCATTTCATTCATCCGATCGATGGCCGTTCGATCGTCGCAGATCACCTCGTCGATTTCGTCCGTGAGAAAATCCCGGACCGTCCGGTCGACCAGGTCGGGCTCTTCGAAGACGCGGCAGGGAGCGGGCTCCGTCTTGATTAGTTCTTCCACCTTGGCCCATTGCTCGACCAGGAAACTCAGATCGCGGACGAAATAACGAGCGCGCTGGCCTTCTCCGACCGTCCGGATAATTACGCCAACGCCCTCCGGAATCTCCAGCTCGCGCAAAATCTTGCGCAGACGTTCACGCTCTTTTGGGTCCTCGATCTTGCGCGAGATGCCGCTGCGATCGCTGTAGGGCATGAAAACCAGATAACGCCCCGCAAAGCTCAGATTCGTCGAGACCCGCGGACCTTTCGTTCCAATCGGACCTTTCGTGACCTGGACGATTACCTCCGAGCCGACGGGATAAATGCTCGGGATATCCTTCGCGGTGATTCGCTTTTTCGGGCGCCGGTCTTTCGGCCGGTCGATTTCCTCGATGCCGCTGTCGAGCGCGGCGGGAATCGCGTCCCAGAAATGGAGGAACGCGTTTTTTTCAAAGCCGATGTCCACGAACATCGCCTTCAACCCCATTTCTATGTTTTTAACTTTTCCCTTATATACGCTGCCGACAATGTTCCGGGAGGTATTGCGCTCGACGTTATATTCTTCGAGCCGCCCGTTCTCGAGCAAGGCCACCCGGCGCTCGAGCTTCTCGACACTGATTACCAATTTGTTGCCGGTCTTCGGGCCACCGAGACCTAAAATACGTCTGACTTTGTCCATCATAAGCGGGGAGATTGGGTGCGATCATGAGCGAAGCGTGGAGGGATTTTTATTCCGCCTGGTTCCGATCAGATTGTTTCATCATCTGCGCACCGGCCGTTGTTTCGGCGGTGGCGTGGGGGGGGCTGGCGCCGGCTTCGGGCGGACGCCAAAGAGTCTTTCAAAAAAGCTGGGCTTGCGCGGCGGCGGCGTGGCCACGACCACGGGGCGTGGGGCCTTTTTCACCTTGACGGCCGCGTCGGGATCCGGTTCCACCGAGGGATCGGCGCTGGTATTCGCCATGTCGCTGT
>JBEEHO010000352.1:0-3827 GCA_041167425.1 Verrucomicrobiota bacterium
AACGCGGCCGCCGCTATCAAAGCTAGTCCTGTGAATTTGGTCATGGTGGAAGATACGACAGGAGGGCGATTGTGTCGTTCGAATTTCTCACCTGCGCGGCGATCTACTGGTCCAGAATCGATTGCCAGCGCTGCGGCTTCGCGACACTGAATTCGCGGTGGAGTACCTGAGCCGTGGAGGACTTGTGAGTCGTTTGCCAGTTTAGCGCAGCCGAATGGAGATAATAGCGGTCGACCGCCGGATTCCCAGTCGAGACCGTAACGATCGCTTCCGACGCATATCCTCCCTGCGGCGGAAAGATCACGGTCAGTTTTCCTGCCCGCGAGGTCGTCTCGTTTTGATTGGCGGATGTGTAAATCGTTTCGGCGAGCGGAGTGTAAAGCTCTTTGTCGGGTGGCGCAGGACGCTGGCCTTCCACACTTCGCATCTTGATATCGAGCATCGGCGGCGTGAGGACGAACTGGAAATAAAGTTCCTTCGACTTGGCCATGGCCTTCAAGGGGCCATTATTCAAGATCGAATCCAGAGCGAAGTCAGCTGCCACCTGATCCACATCACTGATGCCTGATGATTGCACTACACGGACTTGCTTCGAGCCCGGCGGGAGGGCCAGCGCGACGCGATAGGTGTGCGCTGGCGCGGTCGAAGGGCGAACAAATCGATGCAGGAGCCAGTTGCTCGGGATTCGCACCCATTCGCCTTCCTTCCCGGCCGCACCCACATTCGGAACCGTTCCGAAGATGAAAAGAGCCAGGAGGACAATGAGGAATCGAGCTTGGTTTTTCATGTTCCGGGGCAGAATTTGGTGTGGTTAGGTCGGAGTAAATTGGAGAGATTCGTTTTTTACGTCAACCTTGATTTTCTGCCCCTCGTGAAATTTTCCTTCTAGAATGTCCATGCTCAACGGATCGAGAATGTATTTTTGAATCGCCCGCTTCAAGGGACGCGCGCCGTAAACAGGATCGTAACCACGGCTCGCCACGAACGCCCTGGCCGCGTCGGATAACTCCAGAGTGATCTTCTGGTTCTCGAGCCGCCTAACGAGACGCTTCAACTGGATCTCCACGATCTTTTTTAACTCCTCCTCCTTCAGCCGGTCGAAGATAATGATGTCGTCGATCCGGTTCAAAAATTCCGGCCGGAAATGCTGCCGCAACGCGTCCATCACCAGGCGCTCCCGCGCTTCGTGCGACGATTCCTCCATGATGTATTGCGAGCCGATGTTCGAGGTCATGATGATGACGCTGTTCTTGAAATCGACCGTCCTCCCCTGCCCGTCCGTGATGCGTCCGTCATCGAGCACTTGCAGCAACACGTTGAAGACATCCTGGTGCGCCTTCTCGATCTCATCGAAGAGCACCACCGAATACGGCTTGCGCCGCACCGCTTCGCTGAGCTGGCCGCCTTCCTCGTAACCGACATACCCGGGCGGCGCGCCGATCAACCGCGAGACGGTGTGTTTCTCCATGTATTCGCTCATGTCGAGACGGATCATGGCCTGCTCGTCGTCGAAGAGGAATTCCGCCAGCGCGCGCGACAGCTCCGTTTTTCCCACGCCGGTCGGACCGAGAAAAATGAAGGAACCGATCGGCCGGTTTTCATCCTGCAAACCCGCCCGCGCGCGGCGAATCGCGCTGGCCACCGCTGTGACGGCGCTGCTTTGGCCGACCACGCGTTGATGCAGATGTTCCTCGAGGCGGATGAGCTTTTGCCGTTCGCCTTCCTGTAAACGCGAGACCGGAATATGCGTCCAGCTCGACACGACCTCGGCGATGTCTTCCTCAGTCACTTCTTCCCGCAACAATCGATTGCCGCTTACCGCGATCTTCTCCTCGATCTCGCGCAATTTTTTCTCGAGATCGGGAATGCGGCCATATTGGAGTTCGCTCGCTTTTCCCAGCTCACCCCGGCGTTGCATCCGCTCCAATTCGGTGCGCGCCTGCTCGAGTTCCTCCTTCGTCTTGCGCTGTTCATCGATGACCGCTTTTTCCTTTTGCCACTCTGCTTTCAAGCCGGACGATTTCTCCTTCAGGCTCGCGAGTTCTTTTTCCAGTTTCTTCAGCCGCTCTTTGCTCGCCGGATCTTTTTCTTTCTTTAGCGCCTGCCGCTCCATCTCCCGCTGCATGACCTCCCGCTCGATCACGTCGATTTCCGTCGGCATGGAATCGAGCTCGATCTTTAACCGCGACGCCGCTTCGTCCACGAGATCGACCGCTTTGTCCGGCAGGAAGCGATCGCTGATGTAGCGATGAGATAACCCTGCCGCCGCCACCAGCGCCGCATCCTGAATGCGCACGCCGTGATGCACTTCGTAGCGCTCTTTCAATCCGCGCAGGATTGCGATCGTGTCCTCCACCGTTGGTTCATCCACCATCACCGGCTGGAAACGCCGCTCCAGCGCCGCGTCCTTCTCGATGTATTTCCGGTACTCGTCGAGTGTCGTCGCACCGACCGTGCGCAGTTCCCCCCGCGCCAGTTGCGGCTTCAATAAATTCGACGCATCCACCGATCCTTCCGCGGCGCCCGCGCCGACGATCGTGTGCAATTCGTCGATGAACAAAATGATCTCGCCCTGCGAATCGGTCACCTCTTTCAGGAACGCCTTTAGCCGGTCTTCGAATTCCCCGCGAAATTTCGCGCCCGCCACCATCGAACCGATATCCATCGCGATGATCCGCTTTTTCTTCAACGATTCCGGCACATCTCCGCTGACGATGCGGCGCGCGAGGCCTTCCACGATCGCGGTCTTCCCCACGCCCGGCTCACCGATCAACACCGGATTGTTTTTCGTCCGGCGCGAAAGCACCTGCATTACCCTGCGTATCTCGTTATCGCGGCCAATGACCGGATCGATCTTCCCCTTCCGCGCCAGCTCCGTGAGATCGCGACCATACTTTTCCAGCGTCTGATATTTTCCTTCCGGATTCTGGTCCGTCACCCGCTGCGAACCGCGCACCTGCTGCAACGCCAGCATCAGCTTGTCGCGGGTAATGCCAGCTTCCTTCAGTAATGTCGCCGCGGCTCCCTTCGAATCCGCGAGCGCGAGCAGATAATGTTCGGCGCTAAGAAATTCATCCTTCAGCTTCGCCATCTCCTTCTCCGCGGCATCGATCGTCGCCCGCAGTTCGTTCCCGATTCGCTGATCAACATTGCCGCCCTGGATTTTCGGACGCCGCTCCAGTTCCTTGTTCAACTGTTCCCGCAAATTCGCGATCGTAACGCCCATCTTTTCCAAGAGGGGCCGCGTCACGCCATCCGTCTGGTCCAAGAGCGCGACCAGGAAATGCTCGTTGGTAATTTCCTGCTGATTGAATTGCGAGGCCACATCCTGCGCCGCCTGCAACGCCTCCTGCATCTTCTGGGTAAATTTATCCGGCCGCATGTCTCATCCTAATGTTCGAATGTCGATGAACAACCAGGGGTAAGCTCGTTCTTGGTTTCAGGTTTAGTGTTGCCTTATCCTCGACGCAATCGCCGAGGCGAAACCGCTCAACCGCATGAACTCACGAGAAGTGGAACCACTCTGGCGCGCAGCCGTCGGCGAGACTGAACCGTGGCGGCGGGGACGCTTGTTTTTGGTTCTTCTCGCGGTGCTGACTTTTTGCCTGCAGTGCCTCTCATTCGGACGAATCATCCTCGCCGGTGATATCCAGCGAGCGCTCGTCCTCGGAATCGTTGGTGTCGTTTTCTGGCTGCAATTCTATTTTATCTGGATCGGCGTGCATTGGGTTCGCTGGTTGAGCGGCGCCTGGAACGCCCTCGTTGGATTCATCCTGATTATCTGGGGATTCCGCGATGGAGTTAACCTTGCTATCGGCGTCGGGATT
>JBEEHO010000353.1:0-6054 GCA_041167425.1 Verrucomicrobiota bacterium
GCGAGATCACCCGTTGACCGCTGCATTCGCGCAGGCTGACAAAGATCGGGTTGAGCAAGGGATTCTTGAATTCCTGGGTAACAAGCGCGCTCTGCACGCCGAAATAATTGGCCGCATTCGCGATCCATTCGAAATTACTGTAGTGGCAACAGGCGAAGATAACCGGATTGCCCGGCTTCACTTCTTCCCGCCAAAGATCGAGGTTCACCACATCGATGTAGCGCGAATAATTTTCCCTGGTCAGGCGCGGGCTCCAGAAAAGGTCGACCATGGTTCGGGCGAAATGCTGGTAGGACTCGCGCACGATCCCGGCGCGGCGGAGCGGTGAGAGCTCATCGCCGAACACGATCTGGAGATTGCTCAGCGCGACGCGGCGACCCGCCCGATCGACCGTGGCGGCGAGTGCTCCGATCGCTTGCGCGAGGCGATAGCACGCGTTGCGCGAGAGTAGCGGAACGATTTTCGCGGCGCTCTTGAGAGCCAGCCACTCCAGCCGGTAACGAATTTTTTTCCAAACGCCGCGCACGGCGCCAGTGTAAGCACGCTTCTGGTGCGTCGCGAGCGGGGAGCGCGGCCAGCGCAGCCATCCCAGTGGCGCAGAAGCTCGGAGACCTGCGAAGAGCTATTGTCTCGATTCGATTTCGATCTCATCGTGCGGCAGCGAAAATGGATCACCCGCCCATCGTGAACCGCTGGCGCAAGGCCGCGGAATTCTTCGGCCTCAAGCGCAACCTCGTCATCCTCCTCGTCGCCACATTCGTGATCGGTGCCGGAGAAGAACTCTGGATGCGCTTCGTGCCGAAATATCTCGAGGTGCTCGGCGCCACGATTTTTGTCATCGGTCTTTTCGACGCGCTCCGGACTTTGCTCGGCGCCGTTTACGCCTACCCGGGCGGCTTGGTGGTGGACCGCTGGGGACATCGCCGCGCTTTTCTCGCCTTCAACATTTTTTCGATCGCCGGCTACTCCGTCGTGCTGCTGGTGCCGCATTGGGGCGCAGTCATCGCCGGTATGTTCCTCTTCCTTTCCTGGACCTGCTTTTCGCTGCCCGCGACTTTTTCGCTCATCGGCTCCACGCTCGGCGCCAATCGCCACTCCATGGGCGTCGGCCTTCAATCCGTCATCAAGAGATTGCCCATCATGGTCGCACCGATTGTCGGCGGAATTTTGATCGATCGCTTCGGCGTGCTCAAGGGCGTCCGTATCGGTTTGATCGTTTCGATCGTTCTTTCCGCCGCGACGCTTTTGGTCCAGCGCCAATTACGCGAAGCGCCCATTTCGCCTGGCGCACGCGCGGATCGCTGGACCTTCTGGCAAAGTTTTCGGGGGTTCAACGCTCCGCTCCGCCGGCTCTTGCTCAGCGATATCCTGATTCGCTTTTGTGAACGCATTCCCTACGCGTGGGTCGTGATTTATGCCATGGACCAAATCGGCGTCAGCGCAAAACAAGTAGGCATCCTCACCACCGTGGAAGTGCTCGTCGCTACGGTTTGCATCATCCCGGCCTCGCATTTCGCCGACAAATACGGCCGCGAGCCATTCATCCTCGCCACCTTCGCGTTCTTCACGCTCTTTCCGTTAGCGCTGTGGATCTCCGGCAGCTTTGCCCTGCTCCTGCTCGCGTTCGCGATCCGCGGATTAAAGGAATTCGGCGACACCTCGCGCAAGGCTCTCATCATCGGTTATTGCGCGCCGGAGCGCCGTGGCCAGATGATCGGCGTTTACTACCTCGTCCGCGATCTCCTTGTCAGTTTCGCCGCGATCCTCGGGGCCTGGCTTTGGAAACTCGGACCTTCGACAAATTTTCTCGGCGCAGCCGCGTTCGGCGCGTGCGGCACTATTTATTACCTGATCACTCTGCGACGCGATCCTCCGGCTCGGTCTCAAGCGTGATTCCAACTCCTGGCGTTTGGTCGTCAAGCCAGGTCGTCGTTGGACGCCTCAGCGCGCAAAGATCGGTTGACGTTCCGCGACTTATCTCCCACACTAAAGATTCATTCCAGTTAGCCGCAGCGAAGGAGATTTAGCTCATGCAGATGTTTTCAGGCAGCCGAAAAATTGAACCCGTGACGCCGATGGCCCCCACGCCACCGCCCCCCGCCCCGCCCAAACAAGAACCAGCACCGAACGGCGTAACCGAGGCGCCGCGATCCGGCGGAACTTTGTCGACCGGGGTCTCGATCAAAGGGAACGTTAAGTTTCAAAAAGAGCTTCTGATCGACTGCGAAGTGGAAGGCAAGATCGATTCCCACGGCCGGCTTACCATTGGGAAAAACGCGCAGATCAAAGGCGAAATTCGCACCAAGTCCGTTATTGTCGACGGCACCGTCGAGGGCAACATCACGGCGGCGGAACGTTGCGAGCTGCGAGCCGGCTGCACCGTTCACGGAGATATCGAAGCGCCCCGTCTGGTCGTAGATGAAGCCGCTACCTTTATCGGCAGCGCCAAGATCGCGACGCCCAAGGGCGGTTCGGCTTAACCTGCGGCGACGACGCAGGGCGTCGTTATTTATTTGGAGTCCTCAACCCTCCTGCCGGTAGTGAGACTTAGCCTAACGACTGCTAGGCCTGGCCACTTCAACCTCGATTTGAACGATGGACCCGTTAAAACGAGTTAACTACTTCGCCGGGCAGTTGCTCACTGTCAGGGACTTCAGCGACGAACAGAGCTACTACCGGAAAAAGCAGCGACTACGTAACCTTTTGGTTCAGGGATATGGCATCGTGTCGGGTCTGAAGGTGTCAACGGGGGCGAAGAACGGTGGCATTCGCGTTACACCAGGCATCGCGATCGATCGCGCCGGTAACGAGATTATTGTTCCTGACTGTCAGATTCTACCTTTCCCAACCGGGCTTCGCTCGGTTTTCCTTACGCTTCACTACGTCGAGAGACCTACCGACTTAGTTCCTATCCCGGGAAGTGAAGAGAACAGCGTAGAAGCGACACGGATTGAAGAGGGCTTCCGCCTGGAGTACGTGCCGGAGGACAACGGCGGCAAGGATGACTCTGTTAGACTCGCAAGGCTCTGCTTCAGGCGCGGCCGTTGGCGCGTCGAGAAGCCCCGGCGCTTTCAATTGCTCACGCTCGGCGCCGCGATCCTACTGACAGGTCTGCTAAGTCAGCTTGGTCGTTCCAGGGATTGTTAAACGCCTGCAAAATCCGAGACCCGAGCATGACTTCCCAGAAGCCCAACGATTGTCAGTCCAGTTACGACCTTGTGGCGGAGGAATACGTTCGGCATGTCTCGAACGAGCTCGAGCAGAAACCCCTTGACCGTGAACTGCTCGATCGTTTTGCCGCCAGGGTACGCGAAGCCGGTGCCGTGTGCGAGGCAGGCTGCGGACCGGGACACGTGGCGCGCTACCTGCATGAGCGCGGAGTCCAGATCTTCGGTTGTGATTTGTCGTCGAAGATGGTGGAGCAGGCGCGCCGACTAAATCCCGGAATTGAATTTTGCCAGGGCGATATGATGGAACTGGAATTGCCGGACCAAGCCTTGGCTGGGGTGGTTGCCTTCTACTCCATCATCCACCTGGCGCGCGAGAAGGTGGTGCTCGCGTTGCGTGAGCTGTTCCGAATTCTCCAGCCCGGCGGTTTGTTGTTCCTGGCTTTCCACATCGGCGATGGCGTCTTTCATCGGGACGAATGGTGGGGGAAGAAGGTGTGCGTTGATTTTTCTTTCTTTCGTTCGGAGGAGATGGCCGGCTATCTCCGTGAATCTCGCTTCGAGGTCGAGGAGGTGATCGAGCGGGAGCCCTACCCCGACGTGGAGCATCCAAGCCGTCGCGCCTACATTTTCGCCAAACGAAATGGCGAAGTTACCAAACCAAGTTCTGAAGCGTAGGACAACCAGACCACCATGGCGCGCAACAACCGGGTTAAGCTAAAGGCGCCGGAGGTATGTCCGGTTTGTGGCAAAGACGTCCCGCGCCAGGCCCTGGCTTGTCCGGAATGTGGCGCGGATCATAACTCGGGTTGGCGCGAGGAGGCTGCCACCTATGAGGCACTGGATCTGCCCGACGAAGAATTCAACTATGATGAGTTTGTCCAGGAAGAATTTGGATCCTCCTTTAAGCCATCCGGGATGAAGACGATTTGGTGGATCACCGCCGTGTTGATTATCGTCGCATCCGTGGCCCTTTACTTTCTCTCTGCTCATTGACTCATCGTTAGCGGTCGTCTTATTTGACCTCCCCCTGTTTCAGGAATCTTTGCACAGCGCGCGGCACTCTTCGCGACCCGCGCGTTGACTTGATTCGGTTTGATTTTACTTTGCCAAGTCGGCAGCGCGCCGGCTTTGAATCGTGAAAAGCGTCCTCTTCGTTTGTACAGGAAATATTTGCCGGAGCCCGATGGCGGAAGGGCTTTTTCGCCGCCTCCTCGGCAATCGCAAGGACATTGACGTGGCGTCCGCCGGAGTGCATGCGGTGCGCGGGCAGCCTCCGAGCATGCACGCGGTCAACGTTTGCGAGCAGGAAGGCGTCGACATCCGGAGCGTGCGCAGCCAGCCGTTGACGGCGACCCTGGTGGAACGCGCGACTCATATTTTCGCCATGACGGGCGCGCACCTCGAGACGATTCACATGCTCTATCCGCACGGCGCCGAGAAGACATATCTGCTCCGTGAATTCGAGGAGCCGGGCATGACGGTCTGGCGTGATGTGCCGGACCCGATCGGTTGCAGCCGCGATGTTTACAGTGTTTGCGCGGCCACAATTAAAAACGCTTTACCGACGGTCCTGGCATTCGTAGAACAAAGCGAACTTGCGGTGCCGGCCAAATCGCGCGGCAGCGGAACTTCATCCTACACCATGGCAGACCAGCCTCCCAATCTCCCGGCCAGCTCCGGCCCGAGCGCGCCGCTCCCCTCGACCGGCGGCGGCTTGCGCAAAGTCGATCCCGAGATTTTTGACGCGGTCGTGGCGGAAGAGAAACGGCAGCGCGAAAATATCGAGCTAATCGCGTCGGAAAATTTCACCAGCCGCGCGGTGATGGAAGCGCAGGGCAGCGTGCTGACGAACAAATACGCCGAAGGTTATCCTGGCAAACGCTGGTATGGCGGCTGCGAAAATGTGGACAAGGTCGAGCAGCTCGCGATCGATCGCGCGAAACAACTTTTCGGCGCCGACCACGTAAACGTCCAGCCGCATAGTGGCTCTCAGGCCAACATGGCGGTCTATTTCGCCGCGATCAAACCGGGCGACAAAATCCTGACCATGAACCTCGCTCATGGAGGTCATCTCACCCACGGCCATCCCGCGAATTTTTCCGGCAAATTTTATCAGGTCACGCATTACGGCGTGGATGCGACGACGGAGCTGATCGATTACGACGCGCTCGCCAAACAGGCGGAGGAAGTTCGCCCCGCCATGATCACCGCCGGAGCTTCGGCGTATCCGCGCATTCTGGATTACCCGCGGTTGCGGAAAATCGCGGATTCGGCCGGCGCGATTCTTTTCATCGACATGGCGCACATCGCGGGCCTGGTCGCGGGCGGTCAGCATCCGAGCCCGATCCCGCACGCGCAGTTTGTCACGACGACGACGCACAAAAGTTTGCGCGGCCCGCGCGGCGGCATCGTTCTATGCGAGGGACGATTCGCGAAGGAGATCGACTCGATGATGTTCCCCGGCATCCAGGGCGGGCCGCTCATGCACATCATCGCGGCGAAAGCCGTTTGTTTTCACGAGGCGCTTCAGCCGCAGTTCCGCGATTACCAACGGCAAGTCGTGGTGAATGCCAAGGCGCTCGCCGCTGGTCTGGGCAAACATGGTTATCGGATCGTCTCCGGCGGCACGGACAATCACCTGATGCTCGTGGACATCCGGCCGAAAGATATCAATGGCCGGCAGGCGCAGGAGATTCTCGATCGCGCTGGCATCACGGTGAATAAGAACGCGATCCCGTTCGACACGTTTCCTATTTTCAAACCGGGGGGCATTCGCATCGGCACGCCGGCGGTGACGACGCGCGGCATGGGCGAGGCCGAGATGGACGTCATCGGCGAGCTCTTCACCCGCGCGCTGCAGACCCCGGAGGACGATCGCGCGCTC
>JBEEHO010000354.1:0-4033 GCA_041167425.1 Verrucomicrobiota bacterium
AAAAGACATTCTGGAGCGAGACGAAGATGATGCTGGCGGCGATCGCCGGTTCCACCACGGTCGAGGGCAACCGGAAGAGGTCGAACGCCGAGAGGGTGAGGGTGATCGAATGTGCGAGGGTAAAGGCGGTGACGACCTTTACCAATTCCCAAAGCGTGCGCACCGCCAGAACCAGCGCGGTGACGAAGAGAAGATGGTCGTATCCGGTGAGAATGTGGAGGAGGCCGTGATGAAAATAATCACGAAGCACCTGCCAACGATCGAGGCGCGGCGCTGTCTTCGAAAGTGCTGCCGGATTTTCCCGGAGAAACACGAGTGGTTGCCGGCTGGTGAGAAGCAGGCCTTCGTGGGCCGCTTGTCCTTCCTCACTGATCTCAACGATGTAACTGGCTTCCCATCGATTTCCGGGCGCAAATTCAAATTCGTTGAGCACATCTTCTTCGAATCGAAATGCCGAAGCCGGCTTCTCCAGCGGATAGGCGAGCTGGTAAACGAAACGCTGCGGTTTTCCTTCGGGGCCGGAGGTTGTTGATTGAACCAGGCGGCCGTGGAGGCGTTGGCCATCAGCCTGAATCCGCAAATGTTCGAGGAGATAAGGGCCGTGCCCCGCCGCCGCCTCGGCCGGCGAATTGCCACGCGTGGATTCTGGTCCGTAAGCCGATGCCACGAGCACTTCCTCCAGTGAAACGGTGGCGCGCACGGTGAGTTGGCTCGGTGAGAGAATCACGATCAAGCCTCCCTGCGCGACGGGATGACCATGGACACCCGCGGCCAGAATCCAAAAGAGCGCACTGCTCAATACCATCCACCTCACTGCCCGATTTCCGCTAGCGGTGGACATGAAATAAACCATGGCGTGGATTGATCCGGCCTGCTTCCCCCAGGAGTTCTTTTCCGCGCGCGGGGTCGCCGGCGGCCAGAAAAATCAGCCCGGCATGACCGAGGATATGCGCGTCCTTCGTGCCGCCAGCGAGGATCTTGTTCGCAGTCTCGGCAGCTTGCGTGAATTCCCCATTTCGATAAAGCGCCCAGGCCAGCGCGTCCTCCGCGGCGGCGGTGTGCCGCAATTCCAAATCACGGCGGGCCCATTTCAACGCTTCGGCCGGATCCTCTTCGGTGTCGGAGAAGAATCCAGCGAGATGATGGAAATAATGCGCGTTACCTTCCGCTGCGTTCTTGAGATAGGCATCACGGGCTCTTCCATGCCAGGTCCCCGCGGATGTGAGTTTGCCCATCGCCGCATAGACATCGCCCAGCGCCTGCCAAAATTCAGGACGGGGCGTTCGCGCGATCGCTTTCTCGTAGAGCGCGACCGCCTCTCCGTATTTTTCTTGGGCGGCCCGCAGCTCTGCCAAATGTTCGAGAGCAGCCGTGTCATCCGGGCGCTCGGTGAGCGCCGCCTGGTAATTTTTTTCAGCGGCGTCCCACTGTCCGAGATTGAAAGAGAGCTGACCTGACTGGACCAGGCACCACGAGAGGATTTCCGGAGAAGGCGTCGATAACTGCCGAACCGCGTCGATCGCCTTCTCGAAATGCATCCGGGCCGAATCAAATGCACCGCGAACGAGATCGAGGCGGGCCAGTCGCGTCTCCGCTTCAATGGGATCGCCCTTGCGTTTTTGCATCTCTCCATACGCCGTCTCCGCCTGCTCGAGTTCGCCGAATTCCAGCAGAGCGTCACCGAGCAACGCAAATCCCCGGCTCTTGCCCGGCTCGATTTCGGTCAGGGCCGAGACGAGATCCCGCGCGGCGGCGAAATGATGCGACTCGTACTCGACCCGAGCCTGCATGAACAATCCGGTGGCGTTTTGCTCCGCCGGGACCGACGCCAGCGAACGACACGCCGCTTCGCCAGCCCGCCGCAACCATTCGAAGTCGCCGGTTTCGCGCAGCCGTTGGAGATAAATGTCGGCGAGACGATTTTGCGCGGTGATGTCGTCCGGATCGCCGCGAACACGATCCTCGAGAAATTTCCGCACGCGTTCGGAACTGGCGTCAGGCGAGGGCGCGCTCGTGGCAAGAGGCTTCGTATCCGTCGCGGCCGCATGGGCCGCAGTGATCGTCACGAATGCGATCGCGATTAAGGCGAGCTGCCGGGCCGGCGACGATGGCGATCGTTCCACTCGCGATCAGTTGCGAGTGTTATCGTCGATACCCGAGTCCCGCGGTTGCTGCGCATCGGCAAAGAAGGGGAACGTATTCTTCAGCGGCACGTCGTTGGCGTAAACGTTATCGGGCAGCGGTCTCTGGTTGTTGATGAAGAAGAGAAGCGTATCGATGACGTCATCGCCGAGCCTGCGGCCATTGGGAAATCCGGCGCCGCTATTATTGCCACCGCCGGTGCCGGTGTTCGCGGTGTTCAGATTCAACCGCAAATAATCGCCATTCGTCACCGCAACTCCCGCTAGAATTCCGATGTTCGTATCGTCGGTCCCGAGCGCCTTCAACGTCGCCACGATGTCGCCCGCGAAGCGGCCGTTCGCGTCCTCCTCGGGAGTGCCGAGGTTGTATTCATCCTTCCGGGCGAACGGAATTAGGGCGACGTTGACCGCGGGAACGCCCATCCGATCCACCGTGTGGAGTTGAGCCGACGCCGTAGAGACATCCAAATCGTAGGTTTCCACCACGCCTATTCCCGAAGCGCCCGCCGCATCATCCAAAATCACCGTGTACGCGCCGGGCGAAAGCGTAGTCAGAATGGCCGACTCCTTGGCGTTTTTCGGCGCGAACCCCGTTGCCGAGATTTCCGCGGCCTGAGTGTCCTGCCAATTGTCGTTACTCGCTACGAGTTGCGCCTGGCTATTGAAAAGTTTCAGGGTCGGATCTGGCAGTGGACCCGGGACGTTACTCGCGACCAGACTTGGCCCGATCCCGCGAATGATGACTCGCTTGGAGTCGGTGCCGGAGACGATCAATCCGCCAATGAGAACCTTGCTGCCGCCTTCGACTGGGCCGCGCGTCGCAAGGTTGCCCAGGGCTGAGCCGAACTGCGGATCGACTCGGAGCGTCAGCCCCTCTACGCCGATAACGCCGTTGGCACTGGGCAGGAGCGCTTTCGGGATGCTGAGCGCGAACGCCATCGTGTTGTATCCGGCGAACGAATCCCGGCCGCGAGTGAAGGCTGCGGCTGGATTGGGTGTGCCCGCCCGGACCGCCGCGACGAAACGCGAGAAGGCCGGAATATCGAAGAAGAACGGGTCATCCACCTCGCCGGCGAAAAAGCTCACGCCGGAAGAAGGATCTGTCGTTACAACTTGCGCGGGCGGGGCTGGGTTCAGAGTTGGATTGGTCGCGGGCGCGCTGAATTGGAAAACGGTGTTGGCTCCCTGAGTCATTTTCACCGTGGCCATCTGACCGGCCGACGTCGTCGTACGAGGCGCAAACGTTACATCGATTCGTGCATCAGGGATCACGTCACCGGTTTCCTCGATGATCAGGCGATAAACCAGTTTGGGATCGAAGATGCCCATGTTCACCGCTTCGCTGGGCACAAGGAATCCGCGGGTGGTCATCTCCATAACGACCCGGCTGTTGTCGTTCGGATCGAGAAAGAGAAAGACGTCGTTAATATCCGCAGAGGGATCGTTAGAAGCGGTCGGACTGTCGCCATGGTCGGCGGCGCGCACGCCATGGGTTGAGAGAAAAAGAGCGCCGAATAGCGCGGCGATCACAGACGAAGTGTTTTTCTTCATACGGGAAACCGGTTGCCCGATTTTTTAGAACCCGCCGGAGAAAGTCAATCCTTTCGACCGATTCGCCGAACTTTTTAAGGCGCGGACGGTTTCGCAGCCGTGATCCATTTCGCGTACCAATCGAGATAGCGTTTGTAGCGATCAATGATGTAACTCGGCTTCTTCAGGCCGTGGTTTTGCCCGGGATAGATGATCAGCTCGGTCGGGACTCCCTGACTGCGCAAAGCTTCGTACATCTGCTCGCTGTTAAGAAGCGGCACATTGAAATCGGCTTCGCCGCACAGGAAAAGTGTGGGGGTTTTGATTTTGTCGGCGTGGAGGAATGGATAGGAGATTCGCAT
>JBEEHO010000355.1:0-6914 GCA_041167425.1 Verrucomicrobiota bacterium
ATCCGCGGGTTGCGAAAGGTCTGCGGCTGCGCCGGAGGCCTGCTCGGGGGCAATGTAACCGGGCGTTCCAAAAGTGGTCAGCGTTCGGGTCAGATCGCTGTTTCCATCCAGCCACTTGGCCAGCCCAAAGTCGCTGATCATAGGTTCGCCGCGCGCATCGAGGAGGATGTTTCCCGGCTGGAGATCGCGATGGAGAATTCCGCGTTGATGCGCGTAATCGAGGGCTCGAGCCACCTTGGCGATCAGCCGGACACATTCCTTCGGTTGAGAAAAAAGAGAAGGCGCCGCGGCGCGGAGGCTTCCGCCCGTCGCCAGCTTCATGCTGAAAAACGGAACGCCGTCTGCGCTCTCGCTTACTTCATAAATCGGCAGAATATTTGGATGGTCGAGGCTGGCCGCGGTTTCCGCTTCGCGGCGAAAACGAATAAGAGTCTCATGCGACTCGGCCTCGTAACTCAATATCCGTTTTACGGCCACGATGCGCCGCGAGTGCCGCTGCCGTGCGCGATAAATCACTCCCATGCCGCCCCGCCCGATCTCCTCCAGGATCTCGTAATTGCCGAGACGCCATTCCTTGTCCGGCAAGTCTATTTCCGCGAGTACATTTTCAAAGGCCTCGCTCGAGCTTTCGCCCCCCGCATCCAGTCCCTCGAGCAGGAGACAGCTCAGGCAGATCCCTTTATCGAGCTGGGCCCCGG
The DNA here is from genome assembly GCA_041167425.1 of Verrucomicrobiota bacterium. GTDB lineage: Bacteria > Verrucomicrobiota > Verrucomicrobiia > Chthoniobacterales > UBA10450 > AV80. The sequence continues at coordinate 699 of JBEEHO010000355.1, forward strand.
CACCGCATCGCTCGCATTGTGCGCGACCGTCCGGCGAATTCGGAAGCGTAGCGGCGCCACCGCGAATCTCTTTCATTCAGTTACTCAATCCCCGTAGCTAGCGTCGCACAGAGATACCGGATCTCGGCATCCACGTCGGCCGGATCCGCGACAGTATGAGCAACCTCGGAACGGAGGAGCCACCGGTAACGCTCGCGCAGATTGTGCAGCTGCTTTTTGATCACGCTTTCCGCCACGCCCAGGCTTTTCGCCAGATCGGCATACGACGCATCCGTGCGTTCCGCGGTGAGATGACCGCGCAAAGCATCAAAAAGCCGGCGCCGTCCCTTGGCTTCGCATTCTTCCCCCAGGCGCCGCAGCGCATGTTCCACTACCGTGGCGGCCCAGCGGATATCGAAAAGCCGGTCTGCCGGCAAGGTTTCCAGCGTTTGCGCAGAGATGGATAACGTCGATGGCGCTTCCGCCATCCAATCATCCCAGGAAACGAACTGCACGTCGCCGCCACGTTTGCGCGCGTGATTCTTTTCGTGCGCATGATTGAGGAAATTCTGGAGCGACTTGAGCAGGAAAGACCGGAACCGTCCGCGATTTTCATCCGCATGCTGGAGCCAGTTCGTTTCCAGCATCATCACAAAAAAATCCTGGGTCAGGTCCTGTGCGTCCTCGGTTGAATAGCCGCGCCGGCAAACGAACGAGAAAACGGGCCGCCAATAAATCCGGCACAGATCAGCGAGCGCGGCCCGGGCCTCACCGTCGTCGGCGTCGGCGTCGGAGTTTGCGCCCGAGAGAATGAGACTCCAGCGGGTAGTGACAAAGACACGGTTTTCCTCGGCATTCTTTACTTCCCCTGGGCCCTCCATGGAGGCGCATGCTGCTCAGGGCCGGGTTCCCCCGCAAGCGTAAAAGAAGAAATGATGCGGCTCGCGGGCCCGGTCTAACCGGGATTCGGAGATCATAGGACGTGGGAAAACTAATCCGGAACTTTGCCTTCCCGTTCCGCTAGTAGATGTGGAAGCCAATTATCTTATGAAAAAATCCGAACTGAAATGGCCGCTTTCCCTGGTCCTTTGCACGCTGATGATTTCAATGTCCGGGCTCGGCGGGCTGCAGGCGCAAGATCAGATAACTTTGACCAACCCGTCAGGAAACGAGATCGGGCTGCTGGTAGATGGTGCATCTAATGGATCTTTCGCGAACGATCGGACGTATATTTCCCCAGGCAGCCCTGCTCTTATCGGCCAATTTTCAGCTCCAAAAGGAAACCAGAAGGGCGAGATCATGGCCTTCACCCAGGACCGGCCGATGGCAATTCAATCGGGAGTGCCGTGGACTGGAGGGAACGACAATATCGCGGTGCCATTTGCCGATAAGATTCTGATTCCGATTACGATCTGGGTGGTCTACGGCGACTACAACACCGTGAACCAGAAGGCGACGAGCGACCTGCTGACCGCCTCCGCCATCTATACCGCGGAACGGCTGGGAGTCGATTTCTCTACCGTCACTATCACGGATGCCACCGCCAATCCGAAGGCGTCGAAGTATTATGACTACAACTATTACACCATGGGCGCGACCATTAGGGCGGAGATTGGCTACACGCCCGGGCAAATCAACGTTTATTATGTTCGCTCGTTAGACTGGGGTGGAACCACCCTCTACACGAACGCGGGCGAGGCCCGAAACGAAAACGGTCCCTGGATCGTGCTGGGCTCCGCCGCCATGACGTGCGTCCTGGCCCATGAGATGGGTCATAACATGGCCTTATGGCACGTCCATTCCGGCGCCGCGACCCAATGGTTTGACTATTCGAACCTCATGTCCACGAACGGATCGCTTAAAGGCCGGCTCTTAACGGAAGGACAGATCTTGAGGATGCACTTAAGCAGCAAATCGGTGTTGAATAATACCTATCATGTCAGGCCGGGTCAGCTCATCAGGGATTGCGATCCGACCTCAACCAAAACGACAGACACCTGCCCGGGTGTCCAGAAAAGGATATGGGCCGACGGGATCTACCCCGCGAACTGAGGGCCAGGGCATGAAGACGAACTTGGAAAACCAGAGCCTTATGAAAAAGACCTACTCAATAATTGCCGTGACCTTATTCCTTCTTCTCGCTGGAGGACTAAGGGCCCAGACTTCCAACGAAGGGAAGAAGTTTGCCAAATACTGGCTGAGTGTGAATTGCGCAGAGGCTAACGACAGCCAAAGCGAACGGGATAATTTTCTAAAATACAAAGAGGAATTGCGGGCTTATTTCATCGCCGCAGTTCAAAGGGGGCTGGAGCTCGACGAGATGCAGGAGGATGAGGCTGCCCTGGGTGAAATTTACGACCGGAACCTCAAGATGCTGGACGAGAACAAACCGGCTTGGATAAGCCCGGACCAGGAAACGAAGTTACGAGCTGTTTCCAGAGAGGTCTTTATTTCCAAAGGAAAAGAGACCATGGCGGAGAACTACAAAGTTCGGGCGTTAAGAGGTCTCGAATTGATCCGGTTACTCCCGAATAAGTGACTTGCGCAAAGCCGGGAGAATGCTCAATCCGGTAACGAGTAGTTCAACGCCAGCGGTAAGCGTCAGCTTTCCACCTCGCAGGGCACCTTCCGCTTCATTGGTAGCGACGTCGCGCTACTCGTTAGGAGACAGAAAGACGTCAGTGAACCTCGGCGTTCTCTTCTAGGGCGACAGCACCGGTTGCCATGCCTTCTTTTCGGGCAACCGCTGCGCTTGCCCGGGTCTCTCTGACACGACGTTTTTACTTTCTGCAACCGGAACGCTTTCCTACAATTTTGGAAGCAAATGTTCCATTCAACTTTCTTTCGGTGCTCGTTTCGCTCGTCGTGTCGATAACGTTAGTGAGGTCTGCCTTTTCCGCGGGATTGATACTTTCTACTTTTCCAGACTGCTTTCATCTGGGTAGGTCTTATGGTCGCGCCAAGGATAGAGCCGCGAGGAGCTAACTTCGGCCCATCGCCAGCGAGCAGGACCCCAGCCTTCCGCAAATACGCCGAGTCGGGCGATCGGTGAGATAGATCGGATCGCCCGGAGGAATTTAACCCGGGATTTGGACATTTTTAGATTTGGTATCGGGATAAGAAGCAGTCCATGTAGCATGCGATGGAAGCGATTCGCCTGGTAGGAATGATTATGGTTGCGCTCGGCGCCTGATAGCACTCGCTCTGGATTATTTTCTCTGGGTGCGACTGTGGTTTTGTTGCGTGGCTGCGGGGGACATTCAGTAAGGCTTAACCTAACCAGGGATGCCGTGACGGCTCCGCAATGGAAAGGGGAAAAGACAGGTAAGAGCACTTGCCTCCGGTTATTTTCTTGGTAGCCGTCGCGGATTTTGTCTCGTTAGGTAGTCGCGCGCGTTCGAGCCAAATCAGGCCAATCGAACGCTGGCGCGAAACCGAAGGCAGACCTACAGGGTTAGAAGGCGAAGTTGATGCCGGTGCGGGCCATGCCGAAATTATTCTTGGCGCCCGAGACAATATTCCAGCTGAAGTCCGTGAGCAGACCGCAATGCGGGCTGATCCGAACTTCGAAGCCGCCGCCAACCTGCCCGACACTCCTGGTTCGGCTGCTATCGAAGTCCCGGCGCACAATTCCAAGAGGCGCGGTGCGATCCAGAAGAAATTCGTGATCGCGGCCTCCCCCGAAGATCCCGCCACCGCCCACCCAAACGTACGGAGCAAAGCGCGTGCAATTGATCGGGAACCGCAGGGTAAAGGTGCCGAGGACGGAACCGACGGCATGGCGATCCTCCGCCCCGCGGAAGCGGGTAAAGCCATCATCAAAGGTTTCCCCGCCATTGACCGAAAGGATGGTGCCCTGCACTCCGAGGCCGAAGTACCGATGCATGAAATATTTTGCATCGACCGAGCCGCCCCAGGCGTGATCGACCCCGAGGTAGCGGTCCTCGCGCCATGGACTACCGGTGAAGGCGAAGACGCCGGAAAGGCCGAGGTTGAACTCGTTGTCGGCGTACCATTGCGGGCACTCGGGGGCGATTTGTTTTGTTTCCTTGCTCGAATAGGTCTCCGTGCCCGCGAAGGCCGCGGAAGTCAGTGCCATTAATCCACTCAAAAAAAGCATTCCTTTTTTCATATCCGTTCTCCTGTTTTCATTAGATTGCAGAATGACCGGTCCAGCCTCCGCCATCCTTATTACCAAGAACGTATTTCCCTAAAGAACCGGACGGGCACCGGCGCGTTTTTTTCGCGTTTCCGCGCTTCTTTATGCTCACGTTCCAGCCAGGGCGAGAAGTGGTACGGCCGCAATTTTCCACCATCTCCTTCCCCCGGATGGTCACGGCGGGCCAAAAGAGGGAGCAAAACCGAAGCAGTTAGCGGGGATGCGCGATTGAGAGAAACAGCTGATCGCATCCTTCGTCCGCTTCGACCGGCATGCTCAAACCTGGCACCACGCCTCTTCTCCGCGCGCTCCTTCTTCTTTGGGGAAGAATGGGTCCGGCCCGTTTCTATGTCTTGGCGACGGCGAGCGTGATCCTGCTTCTCGCCGCTGTGGGTGTATTTCATTTCGCCAGCACTGGAAAAAAATCGCACCCGACGGTGAGCGGCGAACTCCCCGCGAGCGCGCAGGGAGAGTTCTCGCGAAACGTGCCGGTTCCTGCGGCTGACGATGCGGTCCCGGAAAATGCCCACATCGCCATTACACAAGTCGCCCCGGAAAAGAGATTCGGCCGCCACGGAGAGACCCGCGTCGACGTAAAAATCGGGGTGACTCCTCAACCAAATACCAGGAAGGGACAGGTGGAAATCCGTGTTTTCTTTTACGACGTGACAGCGAGCGGAGAAATGCGGCCGACGCGGGCCCAAGTCGCTTATCAATGGCTCACGCCTGTACGTGACTGGACCGACCCGTCTCCAAAATATCTCGTAGCCACTTATCTCGGCCCCCGGGAGGCGAGCCGCTCGCCGGAGAAACTCCAGTACGGCGGATTTATTGTGCGCATTTATTTCGAGGGCAAGTTGCAAGACGAAAAATCCGAGCCAGAGGAACTGCTCGCGGCTCTGCGCGGCCGCGCCCGTTCAGCTTCTTCTCCCGCCCGCACCGTGTCGCCGTCGATCGCCGCCGTTCCTAAGAGCCCCAGCCCGCCGAAACCGGCCGCAACGAAAACCGAGCTAGCGTCCAGCCCGATCCCTCCCTCCTCCCCGCCCCCTGCAAAGCCGCCCGATAACCGAAGCCCGCAGGATGCCGGGACGCTTCCGTATGCTCGTCCCGTCCCTGGTAAACCCGGTTTTGTTTACAGTCCTTACGACGAGAAGTTTCTCATCGACGTAAGGGGCGCGCCGCCGGGGACCGTGGTGAACGATCCCAACGCGGGAAAAGCTTTTCGTGTCCCGTGAAGTCACCGCCGACTATTCGACGGTCTTACGGCTCGATGAGGTGGTGACGGATGGCGTAGCGGACTAACCCCGCGACCGATTTTTCGTCCAGCTTGCGCATAATCGAAGCCCGGTGGTTTTCGACGGTGCGTGGGCTCAGGCCAAGGGTTGTCGCTGCCTCTTTATTGCTGCTGTTTTGCGCCAGAAGCCGGAGGACTTCTCGTTCCCGCGCGGTGAGTGTTTCCGCTCCGGCGCGCTGTTTCCCATCCGGACCAAGAAATTTGGCGACAAGAATCTCCGACCCCTGCGCCGTGAAAAACGGCTTGTGCTCGGCCAACGCTCTGATCGCGCTGACCAGGTCCCCGCTCGCTTCATTTTTCTCGATGTAGCTCTTGGCGCCGGCTTGGAACACTTCTTCCGCCAGGTCCGCCGAGCTGTGGGCACTGAAGACCACCACCTCCGTATCCGGGAGCGCCTCTCTGATCTGCCGGATCGCATCCGTGCCATCCAGTCCGGGCATGGACATGTCCAACACCACCACGTCGGGTTTGGTCTTCCGGGCGAGATCGACTGCTTCGGTTCCGTTTGTGGCCAGACCGCAAACTTCCAAATCAGGCTGCCGCTCGATTAAGGCACGAACCCCTTCGAGGACTACTTCATGGTCGTCGGCGACTAATACTCGGATCGCATTCATCACGACAGCGCGCGCAATCTCGACTCCTCCGGATTAGTCAGGGGACCGGGCTGGGGGTAAACTATTCATTTCACTGACGATACGATTTCAGACCAGGTCGTCAACTGCGACCAAACATGAGTCGTGGCAAAAAAAAGAGCGCCGACGTTCGACCGATCAGGCTGGCCGAA
>JBEEHO010000356.1:0-4885 GCA_041167425.1 Verrucomicrobiota bacterium
TGAGTGAAACCGAGAGGATTTTCTTGGGCTGGAGCTGACCGTAGGAGCCAAGGTCCATCATCATCTTCCCCAGGATTACGCGCAGGCCGCTTTGCTGCGCGGCTTCGAAACCGATGTCGCAACTGTCCTCATAAATCGCGGCGTAAACCATCGCGGTCGTCGTGCCGTTTCTCGCCAGTTCCTGAAAGAAGAGCGGCGCTTCCTCTCGCGCCTTCGGGCCGGTGAATTCGCGTTCGACTGGAAAGATGTTTTCGCGGAGCCATGGCAGCAACTGGCTCTCGCCTCTGGCCACGGCGGAATATTGCGGCAGATGCGTGTGGCAATCGATCAGCCCGGGAAAAATGGCGACGGTTTGGCGATCTATCCAACGCATCGGCTCTGCTCGCTGCCGTCTGCGCAAATCCTCATATGGCCCGATCGCCGCGATCCGGCCATTTTGGACGATGATCGCGCCATCGCGATGGCTGCGGAGGGATCCGAAGTCGGGAGCGTCGATCAAGAACCCGCGGATTCCGAATGGGCTGGGGTCCGATTGCATCACGGTGCGACGCCGGCGAAGACTTTGCGGGATCGCGGGCTAGGAATCAGGGCAAAAAAAGGATTCGGGCAGCGCACGCGGAGAAACAACAAATACGAGAAACGTGCGGCCGCCCGAATCGCCTTAACCTGTGTGATTTGACAGCGGGAGTGGGCCGCCGTTCGAAATATTTTCGGGGAAATGCAGGTTTGTTTTGATTTCTGCAGGTCCAGTCAACGACCGTCGACGGCGTGAGGAGCGCCGGAGGCAAAACAGGGACCGCCATTAAAGAAGCAATTCTGTTTGCCGCGCCGTCCCCAGTTTCGAGGCCTCATCGCGCACTTCCTGGAGGAGCGATTTGAATTCGCACTTTTCGAGCGCGGCGATGAGCGCGGGGTAGTCGGGCTTTATGCGCAGTTCATCGATGGGCGTGGGCAACGGGGTAGCGCAATCCAATTCCACCATTTTGCGGTTCTGTTGAATCTGGTCCCGGCCTGCGATGAGTTTCTCGCGGACGCGCACGCTTTTTATTCTGTCGAGATCGTTGAGCAGAGCCTCCAGTCCGCCCTGTTCCCGCAGCAGTGTGGCCGCGGTTTTTCGACCGAAGCCCGCGCTCGGAATGTTATCCACGGAATCGCCGGAAAGCGCGAGAACGTCGCCGATCAGATTCGGAGGGACACCCCATTTTGTTGTCACTTCGGGTTCGCCCAGAAGAGCGAATGCGTCTTTCGGTGAAAGGAGGTCCGCCTTTGCGGTGGTGTAGACTTTCACCCGCGGGCCCACCAGTTGGTAGAGGTCCTTGTCATTGGTCGCGAGGATCACATCGATGTTGCGTTTGCCCGCCGCCAGCGCGTAACAGCCCATGAGATCGTCCGCTTCGGTGTTCGGCAGGGAAATGTTTTTGAAGCCGAGCAGCGTGGTCAGTTGCTTCTGAATAAAATCGAGCTGCGGGATCATCGGCTGGGGCATTTCTTTTCGCGTCTCTTTGTAGGCTGGCTGCAGGATCATGCGTTTCTCAGGAAGACCTTCGTCCCAGAAGACGGCCCCCAGCTCAGGCTGGAGATGTTTGAGCATGAGCCGAAGCGTTTTGGTGAATCCGAAGATCGCGTTCGTCGGTTCGCCGCGCGAATTCGAAAGATTCTGAATGGCAAAGAAGGAGCGGTAAACGTAGTAATGCCCGTCGATCAAAAGCAGCTTCACCTCCGGAAGGTAGTCAACGAGCCGCGGTTTCCAACGATACTTCTTCGTCCCGCTGCTACTCCTGCTCCTGATCTTGATCATGCTCCTGATCCTTTTGTTGAGTTCGCTGGTCGGAACGATCAAGAGCATGATCAGGAGCAGGAGCAGGAAGGATTAGATGAGGGCGAGGTAGCGATTCGCTTCATTCGCGGTTAAAGAACCGGGATGTCAGAGGAATGGATTGTCCGGGTAGAAGGCGAAGAGTACGGTCCGGTAGACGAGGATACCCTGCGCGAATGGCAGCAGGAAGGCCGTTTGATCGCCGGTAATCCTGTTCGCAAGAACGGCGATCCGGTCTGGATCACGGCTGGAGAAATTTCCGGCCTCTTTCCGGTGGCCGCGCCCCCAAGCGAGCATTTCCGCAGCCGCACCCTGGCGGAAATCATCGCCGAAAGTTTCCGGCTTTACGCCCGCGGTTTCCGCCAATTTTTTGCCCTGGCGCTCTTGGTAGGGGTGCCCGCCTTTGTTTTCAAGGTCAGTTGCTCGTACATCGATGTTTCCGGAAAGACTCCGTTGACGCGGAGTGCGATGATCGCGAGCGCGGTCGCGGTGGTGACGTTCGTCTGCGTGATTGTGGCGTGGCCGATCTTCGTTGCCGCTCTGCAATTCGCCACGGCGGATCTGGTCGCGGGCCGCGCCCTACACCTGCGGGATCTCATTCACCGCGCGTGCGGCATCTGGCCGCGAATAGCAAAGCTTTCCGTGGCGGTTTACGGCGCCTACATTTTTTGGACGGTTGTGCCGCTGCTAGCCATTCTCTCGCTTGCCGCCACCGCTTCGATCTTTTCGATCTTGCTGGCGTTGCTCGTCCTCGGTTTTCAAGTTTACATGGCCGGACGGCTTTTCATTAATTTCATGTTCTGGCAACAGGCCAGCGTGCTGGAAGGCCTCGAGGGTCTCGAGGCGTTGCGCGAAAGCAGAGAACTCGCGCGCAGCCGCAAGAACGCGCCACGGCTTCAACGTCCTCTGTTTCGCGGCGCCATCCTCGCTTCGCTTTGGCTGCTCCTGGTCCTGGTCCTGAGTTCCGGAGCGGAGCTGCCGTTTCTCCTCATCCGGCTCCAGGGGATTACCGATCCCGAAAGCGCCCAGCGGGTCCTCCAGGGTTTGTTGAATGCACCCGCGCCGGATGCGATGACGCTGGCCAGTTATGCCTTGACCAGTCTCGTGCAAACCGTGCTGCGCCCGCTCCTCGGAATCGCGTTTGTCCTTCTCTATTTCGACGCGAAATCCACCGACCCGGCGCGCGGGCGCTAGCTCAAGGTGACGTACGGCATCAGGCCGTGGCGTCCGCCTTCGCGGCCGAAGCCGCTTTCCTTGTAGCCGCCGAATGGACTGGTCGGGTCGAACTTGTTGTAGGTATTGGCCCAAACGATTCCCGCCCGCAGTTTGCTCACGATCTTGAAAATTTTGCTGCCCTTGTCGGTCCAGACGCCTGCGCTCAAGCCGTAAGGCGTATTGTTCGCGCGCTCGATCGCTTCTTCCGGAGTCCGGAACGTCATCACGCTCAGGACCGGTCCGAAAATTTCTTCCTGCGCAATGCGATGCGACGCGGTCACGCCGGTGAAAAAGCTGGGCGGGTACCAGTAGCCTTTCGCCGGCAGTTTCGCGCTCGATTGCACCAGCTCGGCGCCCTGCCGCAAACCGCTGTCGACCAGCTCGCAAATCTTATCGAGCTGCATCCGAGAATTGATCGCGCCGATGTCGGTGTTTTTGTCGAGCGGGTTGCCCACGCGTAACGTCGCGATGCGGTCACGAAGTTTCCGGATCACGGCGGGGAATATGCCCTCCTGCACCAGCAGCCGCGATCCGGCACAGCAGACGTGGCCCTGGTTAAAATAAATTCCCGCGATGATTCCTTCCACCGCCTGATCGATCGGCGCGTCTTCGAAAATGATGTTGGCCGCTTTGCCGCCGAGCTCGAGCGTGAGCTTCTTCTTCGTGCCCGCGACGGCTTGCGTGAGAAGTTTCCCCACCGAGGTCGAACCGGTGAACGCGATCTTGTCCACGTCGTCATGCTCGACCAGCGCTTTGCCGGTTTCGCCTGCGCCGGTTACGATATTCACGACGCCATCCGGCAGCCCCGCCTCCTGAAAAATCTCCGCAAGGTGCATTGCCGTGATGCTGGTGGTTTCCGCGGGCTTGAGCACGCAGGTGTTCCCTGCCGCGAGCGCCGGCGCCAGTTTCCACGCCGCCATCAGGAGCGGGAAATTCCACGGAATAATTTGGCCGGCCACGCCGAGCGATTGCGCGGTTCGCCCCGGAAATGCGTAATCGAGCTTGTCCGCCCAGCCGGCGTAATAAAAAAAATGCGCCGCCACCAGCGGCAGATCGATGTCGCGGCTTTCCTTGATCGTCTTGCCGCCGTCCATCGTTTCCAGCACCGCGAGCTCGCGCGCTTTTTCCTGGATGAGCCGCGCCACGCGGTAAAGAAATTTTCCGCGTTCGCGCCCGGGCATTTTGCTCCAGACGTTCTTGTAAGCGCGTCGCGCCGATTTAACCGCGAGATCGACATCGCGCGCATCGGCCTCGGCGATCTCCGCGAGTTTCTCCTCCGTCGCGGGATTGATCGAATCGAAATATTTCCCCGAACGCGGCGCGACGAATTTTCCGCCAATGAACAACTGGTAACGCGGTTTGAGCTGGATGTAATTATGCGCTTCCGGCGCCGGCGCGTAACTCCATTTGTCCCCGAAGTTCAGGTGCCGCTCGCGAGGCGCAAGCGCCTCCATCGCGTAGGGGCGATTGACCTCAATCGCCCGCGCGCCAACCTCCGCCAATTCCGTTCGTGGTGATTTTTTACGCGGCATAAACTAGGGCAGGGAGAAGTAATCGCCGCTTTGATAATTGCCGTCGATCGTTTTCGCGATTTGCATGAGGACGTCGTTCGCGAGAGTGCTCGCGCCGAAGCGGAAGAGATCGGGGGTGAGCCAATCGTCTCCGAGCGTTTCCTTCAACATGACGAGATAAGCGAGCGATTGCTTCGCGGTTTTGATTCCACCGGCCGGCTTCATCCCGATGCGAAATCCGGTTTCGTAAAAGTGATCGCGAATCGCTTCCAGCATCACCAGCGTCACCGGCATCGTCGCCGCGGGGGTGACCTTGCCGGTTGAGGTCTTGATGAAGTCGGCG
>JBEEHO010000357.1:0-13233 GCA_041167425.1 Verrucomicrobiota bacterium
AGGGGTCCCTCGCCGTCTGCGCGGCTCGGGATGACACGCCGTGAAGCGCGAGTTACGCCGGAACCAAGCCAGCCTTTTTCAAGGTGGCGTAGGCGCCGTTCTTGTTCAGCGTCTTCATTCCGCGCGCGGTCACACGGATACGGATGAACTTTTTCAATTCGGGAACCCAGATGCGGCGCTCGTGCAGATTCGGAGTGAACGTGCGGGGCACGTTCTTGGTCACGTGACGGCCTACGCCGCCTTTTTTCTTCGCCATACCGCGGCGATGAATGATGCTTCCGCGCGTGACTTTCGATCCTGTGATGCTGCAAACTTTTGACATAATCTACCCCGAAGAGTGCGTAAGCTGGCGCGCCCGCCCCAGTGGGTCAAGCGAATCTTGAACGCCGCTGGCGCGGCGGAGTCAAAGATAACTCGAATTGGCGAATTAACGATTGGCAAAACCAGACAAGTTTCTGATTCCAAGCATTCCTCTCCCATTCGCTAATTCATTAAGCAGCTAAATCGTTAATTGAAGCCATGAGCCGATCGAATCATCAAAAGCTGCGAGTGGGCATTGTCGGGGCGGGAGAGATCGTTCGCACCCGGCATCTCCCCGGCTTGAAAAAACATTCCGAAGTCGAAATCGTGGCGGTATCGAATTCCACCTACGAGAGCTCCGAAAAATTTTGCCAGGAAAATGCGCCGCACGCCACGCCGATGCAAAACTGGGCGGACCTGCTGGCGCTTCCGGATCTCGATATCGTCTGGATCGGGACGCCGCCTTACATGCATTCGGCCATCACGGTCTCCGCACTCGAAGCGGGCAAACATGTTTTTTGCCAGGCGCGCATGTCGATGGACCTGGCCGAGGCGAAGGAAATGCTCGCCGCCTCGAAACGTTATCCGGAATTGGTCACGATGCTCTGTCCGCCTCCGTTTGGGTTACGTGGCGATCTGCTCGTAAAAAAACTGCTGGCGGAGAATTACCTGGGCCGGCCGCATCATATTCGCCTGCAATGTTTCACCGGCGCCTATCTCAATGCGGACGCGCCCGCGCACTGGCGACAGCGCATCGAGATCAGCGGCCTGAATATTCTCGCGCTTGGTATCTACGTCGAGGTGCTCCAGCGCTGGCTCGGCGACATCACCGGGCTGTTCGCGCGCGGGAAAATTTTGCACGGAAGCCGGCAGGGATATGAAGTGATCGTTCCGGATTTGCTCACCGTTCTTTGCCGGTTCGAAAATGGCGCGGAAGGCGTGCTGGAGTTCAGCGGCGTCAACGCCCTGGCTTCCGGGGACCGATTGGAAGTTTACGGGGATGCGGGCACGATGACTTACGACTTCGGGTCGGATACCGTGCATACTGGCCGCGTTGGGGATCGCGCCTTGCATGAAGTAGAATTGACTCCGGAACTCGAGGGCGGGTGGCATGTCGAAGACGACTTCATCGCCGCCGTAAAATCGAAAGGCCGGGTGCGCCCGCATCCTGATTTCGAGGATGGCGTGCGCTATATGCGCGTCGTGCAGGCCGTCGCTGATTCGCGCGCGAGCAACGAGTGGATCGAGATCAAGCTCTGACCGGCAGAGGCTTTTTCGACGCTCCGGAAAATGCTGCGCCGTCGTGAAGTCTCGCGTTGAACGGGGCGAAGTTCTCGCGGAGAGGTTTCATCCAGAGCCGTGAAACTTGCTCTCGCTCTCTTTTTCACTCTGGCCGGGTCGTTTGCTGCTGCTGCGGCCAGCGATCCCGTCGAGATGTATCTCTCGAACTTCTCGCCACTAAGGGGGGACAAGACCATCTCATCCAGCGACGCGTTGCTGCGGCTCGAACTGGACCTCGATGGAGATGGCCAGTACGAAGTTCTCCTTTCCATGGCCCGCGATCAGGACGGGGATAATGGCAACGTCTGGTCCGTTTATGCCAACACCACCGCCGGTTACACCGGAGCCGGGACGATAACCTTCCATCCGAAGAGCTTTTATCTCGGACCGATCGATGACCTGGGCGACTACGGTTTGGTCACCTTCAAGCCGGGTCTTGGGGGCGAAGGAATGCTGGTGGCATATTTGTTTAATGGTACCGCGGTGCATGAGATCGAGATCGCCTCGATCACGCGCGACCCGGAATCCGGCCAACTACGGGGCCAGGGCTTGATTGACAAATATATGAACCAGGCCGCGAATGGAGCGGACGCGGTTACCTCGACCAACGCGGCGACACTCGCGAAAAAATTCGGAATCAAAGTCGACGCGAAGGGCAATCAGCCGCAACAGTCCGATCGTTTTTCAGCCGCTTCATCGCCGGACTCGTCGTCATCATCCGAGGCTGTTCCATCTCCGTCGCTCAGCCCGAACTCGAAAGCATCGTGGTCGATTCCATGGATGTTGCTCGGCGCTATCCTGGCTCTCGCCGCGGTGGGGGCAGTAGTCTGGATTAAACGCGGATGACCACTCGCCCGCGGAACCTGCGGGATAGCGGCGATTGATCGCCCGGGCGTAACGCGTGCGGCGTTCGGGTTAACTCCACGCCTGCGCTAAGCGCGAGAGAAGGTAGCCGATCAAGCCCGTGGCCGGCAGGGTCAGAAGCCACGCCCAGACGATGCGCTCGACCACGGTCCACTTCACGCCGCTGAAGCGTTTCACCGCGCCGACGCCCATGATCGAGGTGGAGATGACGTGAGTGGTGGAGAGCGGAATGCCGTAGTTGCTCGCGACCTGAATAATCACGGCCGCGCTGGTCTCGGCGGCAAAGCCATGGACGGGCTGCAGCTTGACCATTTTATGGCCCAGCGTGCGAATGATTCGCCAGCCTCCGGCAGCCGTGCCCGCAGCCATGGTGGCCGCGCAAAGAAAGATGACCCATTTGGCCACGACGAAATCGGGCGTGTGCAGGAAATTGAATACAGGCGGCAGATCTTTGAACGCGCCGCTCTTTGTCCCAGTGAAGAGAGCGAGCGTGATGATGCCCATCGTTTTTTGAGCGTCATTGGTGCCATGGCTATGCGCCATCCATGCGGCGCTGACCAGCTGTGCTTTTCCGAAGATTTTGTGGACGAGGTGGGGCGTAAACGAACGGAGCACGACGAACAGCAGGGCCATTAAAAATCCGCCGAGCAGGAAACCGATGACCGGCGAGGTAAACATGGGCGCGACGACTTTCGGCATCAGTCCCGTGTTCCATTTCAACACCGACCAATCCCCGCGCGCCGCCGCGACGGCCGCGCCGCACAATCCACCGATCAACGCGTGACTGGAACTCGACGGCAGGCCCATCCACCACGTCACCAGGTTCCAGATGATCGCGCCGAGGAGCGCGCAAAGCACTGTCGTCATGGAGATGACCTTGGTGTCGACGATTCCTTTCCCGATCGTGGTCGCGACCGCGGTTCCCATGAGCGCGCCGGTGAGATTGAAAAAGGCCGCGAGCGCGATCGCCTGTCGCGGCGTCAATACTTTCGTGGAAACGACGGTGGCAATCGCATTCGCCGCATCATGGAAGCCATTGATGTATTCGAACGCGATGGCCGCGAGCACCACGATGATGAACAGGACCATGCGGCGTGCCTCGGATGGCGCTTCAGGAATACTTGAGCACGACCTGGAGAATGATGTTCCCCGTGTCGCGGCAGCGATCGATCACCTTTTCCAGCAGCTCGTAGAGATCGCGCAGGAAAATGATCTGCTTGGTATCGTAATCGCCATGATACAACTCGTGGAGCAGCTCGAGCTCCAGTTTGTCCGCGTCGCCTTCGATCGTTTGCAGCCGCGCGTTTTTCTCGCGGGCCGTGGCGACATCGGTGCCTTTGCGCAGTTCTTTCACCATGGCGAGGACGGCTTCCGCGGCCTGGTCGAGCAATTCCAGGTGTTTCTTGAAACTGCGCCCGTGCAGCTCGCCCGGAAAAATCAGAATGCGTTCGCCGATCTTCTCCACGGTCTTCGGAATCTTGTAAAGCGCCGCGGCCAGCGCCTGGATGTCCTCGCGTTCCAACGGCGTGATGAACGTCTTGCAAAGCTGTTCCGTCAGCTCCTGCGTAATCTGTTTATCCTTCCTCCGGCTGTGCACGAATTCATCCAGGCTCGCGGGTGAATCGTGATGCTCCAGTTTTCCCAGGAGAGCCACCAGATGATGCACGCTGTTGTCCGCCTGCTGCGCGCTCGCCTCCAGCAGGTCGAAGAATTTTTCGTCGTGGCCCAGGAATCTGCGGATCGAGAACATAAAAGCAATTCGTTATAACAGGGTGCCGCGAAGGATGAACAGCGCCACGTTGAAATAAATCAGCAGGCCGGTGACGTCGACCAGCGTGGCGACGAACGGCGCCGATGACGTCGCGGGATCGAGTCCGCAACGGCGCAGCAGGAATGGAAGCATAGCCCCGCTGATTGTGCCCCAGAGCACTACTCCGACGAGCGCGGCGCCGACCGTCAGCGCCACCAGCCAGTGATACTGCCCGTAGTTAAAAATGTGGAGATATTGCCACAGTGCGATTCGGAAAAATCCGATGGTCCCAAGAATCAGGCCGAGAGAAAGTCCCGACAGAAGCTCCTTGCGAACCACGCGGAACCAATCCCCCAGACGCAATTCGCCCAGAGCCATCGCGCGGATCACCAGCGTCGTCGCCTGCGACCCGGAATTGCCGCCGCTGGAAATGATCAGGGGCAAAAACATCGCGAGAATGGCGGCCTTTTCGATTTCGCCGTTGTAGCCCTGCATGGCGGTGGCGGTCAGCATTTCGCCGAGAAAGAGAATGATCAGCCAGGTCGCCCGTTTCTTGACCATGCGCAGCAGCGGGATGGTGGTGTACGGTTCGTCGAGCGCTTCCAAACCGCCCAGTTTCTGGATGTCCTCGGTCGCTTCTTCTTCGGCGACGTCCAGCATGTCGTCGCTCGTCACGATCCCGACCAGGACTCCATTCGAATCGATCACCGGCAACGCCACGCGGTCATATTTTCGAAACGCGCTGAGCGCTTCTTCCTGCGAGTCGTTCACCTTCAGCGCGACAAACAAGCGATCGCGAAAATCGCTCACCTTCGCCTCGAACTGGCGCAGGAGAAACTCGCGCATGCGCAGATCGTCGATGAGCTTTCCGCGTTCATCGACCACGTAAATCACGTTGAGCGTCTCGCTGTCGTGACCGAACTCGCGCACGTGATCGAGCACTTC
Organism: Verrucomicrobiota bacterium; assembly: GCA_041167425.1. Classification (GTDB taxonomy): domain Bacteria; phylum Verrucomicrobiota; class Verrucomicrobiia; order Chthoniobacterales; family UBA10450; genus AV80. The sequence continues at coordinate 5,141 of JBEEHO010000357.1, forward strand.
CCTCACCGTCCAATCGTCGTGCACCGCGATGAAGTCCGGCGTCATCAAGCGTCCGATGCTGCCTTCGGGATAACCGAGCAGGGAGCGCGCGACGCGGCGTTCATCCGGAGTGAGGAGTTTGATCAACTGCCGCGCGGCTGCGCTCGGCATTTCCTCGAGGAGCGCCGTGCGATCGTCCGGCGACATCTCGTTCAAGATCGCCACAACCTGCTCGTGGGCCATGGCCCGCAGCATTTTCTGTTGCGCTTCGACGTCGAGGTATTCGAACACATCCGCCGCCAGTGCGCTGGGCAGGACGCGAAAAATGATGACCTGCTCATCTTCCGCCATGTCGAGAATCACCTCGGCCACATCCGCCGGCGGCCATTCGCGAAAAATTTCCCGAAGCGCGCCGAAATCACGCACATCGATCAAATTTCGAATTTCCGGCTGGAGAAGTTTTCCGACCATGAGGATAACGAGGTGAAAGGATCGACTGCGCGCCGCCGAGCTTTGTAACACTCGCCTCCGCGAAGCGCAATCACTCGGAGGGCTCGGCGTTTTTTTACGTGTCATCCCGAGGCGCGCAGACGCAGTGTGACTGCCCTGCAAGCGAACGCGAGGCACGCAACAATGACAGGGCGCTCTTTGTGATCAGTGTGGCGTCTACTGCCAACTGTGAGGTCCCTCGCTGTCTGCGCAGCTCGGGATGACACTTCGTTCGGGCTCTTCAAAAATTTCAAAGCGCGCATCCCGCTTGGAATTTCAGGGAAACTCGCCAATATGAGCCGGATGACAGCGATAGTGACAGCGCCCATGATCCGGCGCGAAATCGGTGATGACGGAATTTGCCTCCTTACCTTCGATCGGCCCGAATCCGGTGCGAATATTTTTGACGCGCCGACGATGCAAAATCTTAGCGATCATCTCGATGCGATCGAAAAAGATCCATCGATCAGCGGCCTGATCGTGACCTCAGCGAAGAAATCGATCTTCATCGCCGGAGCCGATCTCAAGACACTGCTCAAACAGGCGCAGACGGGCGAGCTGCGCGCTTTCATTGCCGCGGGCCAAGAGGTTTTCAATCGCCTCGCGGCGCTAAAATTTCCGACTGTCGCCGCCATTCACGGCGCTTGTGCCGGCGGCGGGTACGAGATCACGCTGGCCTGCGATTATCGCGTCGCGTCCGACGATCCGGCGACGAAGATCGGTTTGCCTGAGACGGGGCTCGGTCTCGTTCCGGCCTGGGGTGGCGCCACGCGTCTCCCGCGCCTCGTCGGCGCGGATGTGGCGGCGGAAGTGATTCTCAAGGGGAAACTTTACGGCGCGGCTGAGGCGTTGAGGCTGGGACTGGTGGACGAAGTGACCGCGCGCGAACAGCTGATGGACGGGGCCCGCAAAAAATTGGGCGAAGGAAAAAGAAAAGCTTCGGACGCGAAAACCGTGCTGACCGTGGCGGCGCCGAAAGCAGGAGGAAATGCGGCGCCGGGCCGCGCCTACGCGATCATTCATCGCGGTGTCGATTCCTCGATTAAGGAATCGCTGGCGATGGAAGTCGATGCCATCAGTGAGCTGGGAGCGACGGATGCGACCCAAAATCTGATCCGGAATTTTTTCCTGGCGGAGAAATATCGCAAAGGTTCTTCCGGGAGAGCGCCCGAGAAGATTTCGCACGCTGCGGTTATTGGCGCCGGCATCATGGGCTCGGGAATTGCGCAATGGCTCAGCTCGCGCGGCGTCTCGGTTATCTTGCGCGACGTTAATTCCGGCGCGATCGACCGTGGTCTGGCCAATATCGAGAAGACATACGCCGACGGGGTGAAGCGGGGGCTTCTCAGTGCGGAAAAAGCGCAGCAAGGTCGCGCCCGCATCGTCGCTTCCACGCAGCCGGGGATGATGCGCGACGTGCAAATCGTAATCGAAGCCGCCTCGGAAAAACTGGAAATCAAAAAGAAAATTTTTGTCGATCTCGCTGCCTCGACTTCGCCGGCGGCGATTCTCGCCACCAACACCTCGGCGCTGCCAATCGATGAGCTGGCGACTGCGACCGGATCGCCCGAGCGCGTCGTCGGTCTGCATTTTTTCAATCCGGTCAGCCGCATGAAATTGATCGAAGTGGTCGTCGGCGGGCGGACTTCGGACGAAACGCGCGACCGTGCTCTGGCCTTCGCGCGCCAGATCGGAAAGGTGCCTGTGCTGGTGCGCGATTCACCGGGTTTTCTGGTCAACCGCGTGCTCTTTCCGTACCTGCTCGATGCCGCGGAGATTTTTCAAAGCGGCGTCGCCGCCGAGGCCATCGACCAGGCCCTTTTAGAATGGGGCATGCCGATGGGCCCGCTGCGTTTGATCGACGAAATCGGCGTCGATATCACGGTCGATATTGCCGATACTCTGGAGAAGGCGTTTGGCGCTCGCGACCGCGCGCCTGAAATCCTGCGGAAGATGCATGACGCCAAAATGCTGGGGCGCAAATCAGGCGGCGGTTTTTTCAAATATGAAGGCAAACAGCAAACGGCGAACGAGGCGCTGCAGGAATGGAGGCAGGAGTCCGGGGAGAATTTCGCCGCCGAAAATATCACGGATCGTCTGACCTTCCTGATGGTGAACGAAGCGGCGCGCTGTTTGGAAGAGAAAGTCGTCGCCACGCCGGAGGATGCAGATTACGGCATGATTCTCGGCACGGGGTTTCCGGCCTTTCGGGGTGGTCCGCTCCGTTATGCGGAAAGCTATGGCTTAAAAAAGCTTGTGACGGAGATGGACGGAATCCATTCCCGCGCCGGAGCGAAGTTTGCGCCATGCGATTTGCTTCGGCAACATGCGCAAAATGGTACTACATTCTATGAAAGGTAGGGACGCATCTCCAAGGCGTGCTTCGAATTTAGTCGGCGCGGCCGGAGAGCGCACCCTGGCTGGAAGAATATGAAGTCACCGCTCGAAGCACCGGCGAAACAGATCGCGGAAGAGACCAGCGCGAAGCCAGAGGCCCCTGCGTCCGTGATCGACACCTCGAAGATGTCGGCGGGCAAAGCCGCCGCGCTCGATCTGGCAGAAAGCTCACGCGATCCGCTGGATGAACGAGGGAGCTTCGCGAGCAATCTCTTCATCGGCCGCTATGATTTCGACCGCATCTTTCCCTTCCCGGAGCAGAGTGCGGAAGATCGCGCCGCGGGTGAAGGCTTCCTCGCGGAACTGGGCGACTATCTCGAAGCGAACGTGGACGCCGATGAAATCGATCGCACCGGGGAAATCCCGCAAAAGAATATCGACGATCTCTTCGCCATGGGCGCTTTTGCGATCAAGATCCCGAAGCAGTACGGCGGTCTCGGTTTGTCGCAGGTGAATTACGGCCGAGCCGCGATGCTGCTCGGCAGTTGGGACGCCAACCTGACCGCACTCGTTTCCGCGCACCAATCGATCGGCGTTCCGCAACCGCTGCTCCTCTTCGGCACCGAAGAACAAAAGCAAAAATATTTGCCGAGGGTCGCACGCCACGAAATTTCGGCGTTCGCGCTCACGGAATCGCATGCCGGGTCCGACCCCGCGACCATGAGCCTGCACGCCGATCCTTCACCCGACGGCTCTGAGTTCATCCTCAATGGCGAAAAACTCTGGTGCACCAACGGCCTGAAAGCCGGGGTGCTGGTCGTGATGGCGAAGACGGCGCCGAAAATCGTGAACGGCAAGGAGCGCAAACAAATCACCGCGTTCATCGTCGACGTCGACTCGCCCGGGCTGGAGATGCCGCATCGCTGCCACTTCATGGGATTGCGCGCTCTCTACAACGGCGTCGTCACTTTCAAGGACGTGCGTGTGCCGCGGGAGAACATCATCGCCGGCGAAGGCAAGGGGTTGAAGGTGGCGCTGACCACGCTGAACACCGGCCGCCTGACGATCCCGGCCGCGTGCGTTGGGCTCTGCAAACGCCTCCTCGAAATCTCGCGGGTGTGGGCGTCAAAACGGGTGCAATGGGGAGTCCCAATTGGCCAGCATTATGCGATCGCAGGCAAGATCGCGGAGATGGCTGGGAACACGTTTGCGATGGAAGCGATGACGTTCCTCACTTCCGCCCTGGTCGATCGGAAGGCGGGCGATCTGCGCATCGAAACCGCCATGTGCAAAATGTGGGCGACGGAAATGACCTGGAAAATCGCGGATGACGCCATGCAAGTCCGCGGCGGACGCGGTTACGAAACTGCGCAGTCGCTCGCCGCTCGCGGGGACGAACCGATCGCGGTCGAGCGCTTCCTGCGCGATTGCCGCATCAACACTATTTTCGAAGGTTCGAGCGAAATCATGCGGCTCTTCATCGCACGCGAAGCGCTCGATCCGCATCTGAAAGTCGGCGGCGCAATTTTCAATACGCAGCTGCCGATGATGACGCGGATCAAATCGATGTTCAGCTCCGGCTCGTTTTATACGCGCTGGTATCCGAAGCAATGGATGGGTGGCAACGCCGGGAACCTCGATCATTTACACGCGGATCTGCGGGAACACGCGAACTACGGTGCGTCGACCAGCAAGCGGCTCGCGCGCGGATTATTCCACGCCATGATGCGCTTCGGCCCCAAGCTCGATCGCGAGCAACTCCTGCTCTCGCGTTTCGTCGGCGTGGCCACGGAACTTTTCGCCATGAGCGCCACGTGCGCGTTCGCGCAGGCGAAAATCAATGCCGGCGAGCCGCCCACGGAAGTTCTCTCATTGGCCCATTATTTTTGCCGCTCGGCGCGCTCCCGGATCGCTCATCATTTCGCCGGCACGAGCGAGAATGCTGATCGCGCCGGTTACGATCTCACGCAGGAATTGCTGGCGGGTAAACACGAGGACTTGCGTCGCGGCATCGTGTAGCCGCCATTTACTCGCTGGGAGGCCGGGCCAAGCCATATGGCCTGTTGACGGCGGGCTGGTTGACCAACTCGGCCGCGCCATCTAACCTCAGCGGATGAGTCTGCCGCCCGTGCTCACGGAAGCGGCGCGCGCGTCATCGCGGCGCCGTCTCACCGAGAGCAAATCACCCTCCCATGATGAAGTTCACGACGCTTCCGGCGTCTTGAAAAGTCTCGAGCAACATGTCCTGCTGGACGGCTTCAAGATCGTGATCGATCTCGAAAAAAGCCGCGGCTCTTATTTGCATAATTCCGTCAATGATCGGCGCCTGATCGATCTCTACGGGTTTTTTGGTTCGAACCCGGTCGGCTTTAATCACGCGCATTTTGAGCAGCCTCAGGTGAAGGCCGATCTCCTTCGCGCCGCGCAAATCAAGATCGCGAACTCGGACGTTTATTCGGAAGCCTACGCGGAATTTGTGGAGACGTTTGTGCGGGTCGCCGGGCTTCCGCCGCTCGAGCGCTACCTTTTCATCGAGGGCGGCGCTCTCGCCATCGAGAACACGCTTAAAGCGGCGATGGATTGGAAGGTGCGCAAAAATATCGCAGCGGGCCGGGGCGAACGCGGCACGGAGATTTTGCATTTTCGCCAGGCCTTCCACGGACGCAGCGGTTACACCATGAGTCTGACCAACACCGATCCGCGCAAGACGGATCTGTTCGCGAAGTTCAACTGGCCGCGCGTTTCCAATCCCCACATCGATTTCTCGCTGCCGGAATCCGAGCAGACGAAAGATGCGATCGAGCGTGAGAAAAAATCCGAGCAGGAGATCATGAGATTCATCGAGGAGCGTGGCGTCGACATGGCCGCGATCATCATCGAACCGATTCAGGGTGAAGGCGGCGACAATCATTTTCGCGGTGAATGGCTCCAGACGCTTCGCCGTATTTGCGATGAAAACGAAATGCTGCTCATCTTCGACGAAATACAATCCGGCATGGGAACGACCGGCCGCAACTGGTGTTGCGAGCATTTCGGAGTGAAGCCGGATTTAATGGCGTTTGGAAAAAAGGTGCAGGTCTGCGGTGTGATGGCCGGGCCGCGGCTTGATGAAGTGCAAGACAACGCTTTCCGTCTGCCCAGCCGGCTAAATTCCACCTGGGGCGGAAATTTTACCGACATGGTGCGTTCGACGCATTACCTGCGCATCATCGAGGAAGAAAACCTCGTGGCCAACGCGGCCAAAGTCGGCGCGCATTTCCTGAAGTCGCTCCAGGAATTGCAGCAGGAGGAGCCAATTGTGGCCGCAGTGCGCGGCCGCGGTCTCTTTCTTGCCTTTGATTTACCTGATCCGAAAACGCGGGACGAATTTTGGAAAGGCTTGTTCGATCGCGGGGCGCTGGTTCTGAAATCCGGCGAGCGCGCCATTCGTTTCCGCCCGGCGCTCGATATCTCGGCTGAAGTTGTCGACGAAGCGATGGAATTGCTGCGTCAGCAATGCCAGGAGAGCAAGCGGTAAAGAATGAGAATCAGCATCGCAGGGAATCTGGGGAGCGCATGCGCCCTCGCGTGCTGGTTTCGGCGCCTTCGCCGAAACAATCTTCAAGTCCGCGAAGGCGGGGCGCCTTCGCCAGCACGCGAGGCGCGTGTGCTCCCGAGACTCTGATGCGCGACATTCTCCATCAACTCGGCTTGGCCGACGACAACCCGGGCGCCTTCGCCGGCGAATGGCGTGGCGGCGGCGGCGTCATCGAAAAGCTTTCGCCCGTAGATGGGAAACTGCTGGCCCGCGTCCGATCGGCCTCGGCCGAAGATTACGAGTGGGTTGTCGGCCGCGCGCACGAAGCATTTCTAAAATGGCGCGTGACGCCGGCCCCCGTTCGCGGCGAAACCGTGCGACAGCTGGGCAACGCATTGCGCGAGGCGAAATCCGATCTGGCGACGCTCGTTACGCTCGAAACCGGCAAGATCATCGCCGAGGGGGAAGGCGAAGTGCAGGAGATGATCGACATCTGCGACTTCGCCGTCGGGCAATCGCGTCAGCTTTACGGACTCACCATTCAATCGGAGAGAAAAAGCCATCGGCTGATGGAGCAGTGGCATCCGCTCGGGATTGTCGGGATCATTTCCGCCTTTAATTTTCCCGTCGCCGTTTGGTCGTGGAACGCGGCGCTCGCCGCGGTTTGTGGCGACTCGACCATTTGGAAGCCGTCGGAAAAAACTCCGCTGACCGCGCTCGCCGTCATCAAAATCGCCGAACGTGTTTGCCGCGAGACCGGCGCCGATGCTGCGATTTTTTCATTGCTCGTCGGCGATGGACCGAGCGTGGGCCAAAAGTTGGCGATGGACCGGCGCATTCCGCTCGTGTCGGCCACCGGCTCCACCCGCATGGGACTCTCGGTGGCGAAGGAAGTGCACGGACGGTTGGGTAAAACCGTGATGGAGTTGGGCGGCAATAACGCACTGGTCGTGACGCCCAGCGCTGATCTCGACATGGCGACGCGCGCGATTTTTTTCGGGGCCGTCGGCACCGCGGGGCAGCGTTGCACGTCCACGCGCCGCGTCATCGCGCACGAATCCGTTTTGCCAAAGCTGCGCGAGCAATTGCTCGCCGCCTATCAGTCCGTTCGCATTGGCAGCCCGCTCGATCGTGGGACTCTGATGGGGCCGCTCATCGACAAAACGGCAGTGGACATGGTGCACCATTCCATCCAGCGGCTGCAGGACGAGGGTGGCGAGATTCTCTACGGCGGCCAAGCGCTCGACGGCGCAGACTTTCCGGGCGGTTGTTACATGACCCCCTGCCTGGCCAGCGCGACGCCCGAGCTTGAAACTGTGCAGCACGAAACTTTCGGTCCGCTGCTCTACCTCATGAGCTACGGCGATTTTGATGAGGCGCTCGCCATGCATAACAATGTTTCGCAAGGCTTGAGCTCTGCGATTTTCACCAATGATCTGCGGGAAGCTGAAAAATTCGTGAGCGCGATCGGAAGCGATTGCGGTCTCGCGAACGTAAACGCGGGCACGAGCGGCGCCGAAATCGGCGGCGCGTTTGGCGGCGAGAAAGATACCGGTGGCGGACGCGAGAGTGGAAGCGACTCGTGGAAAAGTTACATGCGCCGGCAGACGAACACGATTAACTTTTCGACGGAGCTTCCACTGGCCCAGGGGATCCAATTTGGCGCCCCGGACAACGGAAGCGCGACCGCCTGACAAACACAAACACTCAAATTAATGTCATCGCCAGTTCTGAGAGACGTATTCAAAAGGGAGGTTGCGAGACGTGTCAT
>JBEEHO010000358.1:0-11868 GCA_041167425.1 Verrucomicrobiota bacterium
TTCGCGTCGGTCCAGAGAACGCGACCTTTCCATTTGCGCGCGGCTCGCGTCGCCCATCGGGCGGCGTCTACCGGCCTACTGCTCGACTCGTTTCAGGAGAATGGCGGCGCCGACAAAGGTGATCACGACGCCCACGGCCAGCATGATGAGATCCTCCGCATAATATTGCGGCGTCGCGCGATACAAGTTGACCAGCCGAAAGGCGCGGCAGAAATGGGTCAGCGGGAAAAGTTCCGAGACATAGCGGATGACTCGCGGCAGCTGGGTCAGCGGCGCGAACGCACCGGAAAGGACAAAGACCGGGAGGAGAAAGAAAACAGAAAATTGGATCGCCTGCGTCTGTGTGCGCGACACCGCGGAGATGAGCAATCCCATCCCGAGCGAACAGAGCAGAAAGAGAAAACAAATGAGCGCAAGCGCGGCGAGATCGTAGAACTGCACCTGGAAATGCCAGCCGGTGAGCAAAATAATTCCGAGAATAAGCACGATCGAAATGACCAGGTAGGGAATGATTTTCCCGAGGACGATTTCGCGGCGGCGCAGTGAAGTCACCATCAACTGATAAAGAGTGCCGGCCTCGCGTTCGCGCGCGAGCGTGCAAGCCATCAACGTCACCGTGATGAGCTGAAGGATGAGCCCGATCACACCCGGCAAAACGTAATCGATGAAACGCGTTTTCGGATTGTAGAGAATCTTCGCGTCCGCCTTCCACGGCTCCATCATGGAGGAAAATTGCTTCCGCACTTGCACCGGCAATTTCTTCGACAGCTCGATCACATCTTCCGGGAGCGTGTCGATCATCTCGACCAGCGCCGCCTTCTGAAAATCGCCCAGTGTTTTTTTCACGCTTCCCTCGAGGAGGTCCGCGGTGTTCGTGTCGCTGCCGTCGAGATAAAGACGGAGCGGAATGGGATCGTTATTGGCCAGGCTGTCGCTCCAGCCGGATGGAATGATCAGCGCCGCCTGGACGTCGTGCCCCAGCAAATCCTCTTCACCGGTGATCGTGGGCGGCTGCACGCGCCAGGCGAAGGTCTTGTTCTCCTGGAGCAATTTGGCGAAACGTTCGGCCCGCGGCGTGCCGTCGCGATTGATCAGCATCGCCGGCACGTTCGTCATCTCGCCGGCTTCAAAGGCATGACCAAAAACGAGCGTGAAGACCGGCGGCAAAATCAGGAGCAGGATCAGGACGCGCCGGTCCCGATAGATATGGAGGAACTCTTTGTAAGCGACGCTCGCGATGGCGCTGAAAAAACCTCTATTCATGATTGCGCCGGTCTTAAAACCGCGTCGTATCCCTGGGAGTAAGCAGTGAAGACATCTTCCATGTCCGGTTCCACCCAGCGGTGGCCCACCCAGCGCACTTCCGGAAAGGGCCATTGGTTCTTCCATTCGGCCACGAGCTTTTCCGGTTCGGCGGCATAAAGGCGCAGGCTCCCGCTGCGCAGAGAAACGCCAAGAACTCCGGGAAATTCGCGCAACCGGACGAGCGCATCCATGACCGGCTCGACCTCCATCTCCAGAAGCTTTGCGTGGAAGCTTTCCTTTAACGCGCGCGGGGGCGCTTTTGCGAGCAACCTCCCCTTCTCGATGAAGCCGACTTCCGTGCAGCGTTCCGCTTCATCCATGTAGTGGGTCGTGACGAAAATCGTGATGCCGCGATGGCTCAAATCGTAAAGGAGATTCCACATTTGCTGGCGATGAACGGGATCCAGGCCGGAAGTCGGTTCGTCGAGAAAAAGCAACGGCGGCTCGTGCACGAGCGCGCAGGCCAGCGCGAGCAATTGCCGCATGCCGCCGGAGAGACTGGCCGCGGAGACATGGCGTTTTGCTTTCAGATCGGTCAGCTCGAGGAGCCGGTCGATCCGGGCCGGCAGCTCGCTGCGCGGGACCCGGCAGGCCCCGCCAAAAAAACGGATATTCTCCTCCACGGTGAGATCGCGATAAAGGCTGAAGCGCTGCGCGACATAACCGAACTTCGAACGCGCGATATGCCGCTGACGCCATACGTCGGCGCCGGCGATCTTCGCCATTCCGCTTGTCGGGTGAACCAGGCCGCAGAGCATGCGAATGGTGGTGGTTTTTCCAGCGCCGTTCGCCCCGAGAAATCCGAAGATCGCTCCAGGCATGATCGCGAGTGAAAGATCTTCCACGGCATGGATCTCGCCGTACGATTTGCTCAGGCGGTCGAGGAAGATGGCCGGGTCTGTCATGGATATTTTCTGACTGTAGCCACGGCCCTGCGGGCCGTGAGAAAATAATAAATTGTCGCGACGGGCACGGCCCACAGGGCCGTGGCTACAATGTTTGTTCGCTCCGGGCCGCCGGTTTGCAACCGCTGCACTATGGGAATAGATGTGACATCTTCAAAATGGAAAAGAAAACCGCTGAAGCAATCCCGCCCAATCCCGTCTCACCATCAGTGAAAATATTTTCCTTTCTCTGCCTTCTGGCCCTGTCGATTTCGAACACGTTCGCGGACCCCGCCTCGGAGCTCGCAGGCTTTTCCGTTTTCGACAAAGTCGATCTCGCCGCGCTGGCGAAGGGCGATCCCATGGTCGCGCATGGCCCGCCCATGAGCGGCCGTTATATTTCGGCCCAAAGCTGCTTCGTCGTCGCGGGCGCTCCCGCGCGCGTGGCCGAAGCGCTCCGCCAATGGAACCCGTCGCGCCACTCTGAGCTGAAGATCCTGCTTCATTCCGATCTTCCATCGTCGCCCGGTCCGGCAAACTTTTCGCGACTATCGAGTGCGCCGAACAATGGAGCAGTCCAATCCCTCGTCAGCGCGACGCAAAAGCTCTCGCCCGATCTGCAGATCAGTAAAGAGGAGGAAAAACGCTTCGCCGCAGTGGCGGGCGTCACGGGCGGCGGAATGCCGGGTCCCATCGCCGCGGCATGGGCCGATGTCCTGAGCGCACGGGCACGCGCTGGTCGATCGGCGCAACCTCCCTATGATCACACCGGTCAAAGTGTGCGGCCGTCTGAGGAACTGAATGCGTTGCTTCGAGCAAACGACAAAATTCGCGGCCGGTTTTCCGGAGTGCTCGATGGCAAAGGCGACCAGTTTTGGGAATTGCTCACCGCAGACGAGCAAGGCGTGCTCACGCTGGGCGCTTCCTATCGCCGCTCGGGACCTAACGGAACCTTCCAGGCCGCCGACGCTCTCTATTATGCGAGCGGCGGTTATTACGCGGGCCTGACGCTTTACCAAATGTGGCCGGTCGACATCGGCGGCAAAGCGGCCACGCTGGTCTGGCGGGGTGATTTCATCTCCTCGGCCACGATCGCGGGACTCCATGGGATCGAGCGGGTGGCGTCCGAATCGGCCATGATGCGAGATATTTCTAAGGCCGTGAGTGCGTTTCGGCGTGACACGGGCGGTGGCCGCTAGGCAATCTAGGCGGCTCCCATCTCACGCCCCATGAAAACACTCATCCGCTTTGTCGCGCTTTGCCTGGCTCTCACGGCCGTCGGATCGTTCGCGGTGGAGGTTGAAGTTAATTCGACGTCGTCCAAGACCGTGGCGCTGGTGGAATCGGAATCTCCTTTCTCCTTCGAGTTCAATGCGGAAGGAAGCTTTGTCGGCAGCGGCGATGTCGTGCGCGGCAGCCTCAGTGTGAGGGATTTCGACGAGACGAATGCGCGCGTCCATTTCATCCTTACGCCGCGGGTGGCCATTGGAATTCTGCGGCTGGGTGTGCAGACGGAGCATTACTCCTTCGGCTTTTCGAATAATGGCGCGCTGCCTCACCGGCTCGATTCCACCAACCTCGTGCTCGGCCTCGACACGGAATTTTCCGATTCCTTCCTGATTCGAATCGAAACCCAGCCCGGATATTATGGAACCGATTTTGATGACTTCGGGCGGGACACTTTCAACGTGCCCGTGGTCATCGGCGGCACTTACATTTTCAATTCAGGGTTTCAAATCATCTTCGGGATCGGAATCGATGCGTTCCGCAAATATCCGGTCCTGCCCGGCGGCGGTATCCGCTGGAAATTTGCGCCGCAATGGACGCTCAACGCCGTCGTGCCCGCGCCGCGGTTGGAATATGAGCCGAACAGCAGCCTGATGTTTTACGCCGGCGCGGACATCAGGGCGACGAGCTTTCGGATGGATAAACAATTCGGCACTTTGCGCGGGAACCCTGCCTTGAATCACGCCGCGCTGACTTACGAAGAAGTGCGACTGGGCGGCGGCCTCGAATGGAAATTGTCCTCGGCGTTCAAACTTTCCGCCGAAGGTGGATTCATTCCGTTTCGAAGCTTCGACTTCCATCGCACTAACGTTCGCTATCACCAGGATGGCGGCGTGCCGTACGGGATGCTTGCCTTGCACGCCGCCTTTTAGCGCGCGCGTCTTTGAGCGGTGCTCGCTCCACGGTCAACTCGTTGTTGTCATCCCGAGTCGCTCAGACGACGAGGGACCTCGCACTAACTCTTTAACTCACCCTAAGGAACTTCCGCGTGTTCGAGCCTGCCGCCTCGTGCATCGCGAAGCGCCTTGAGCGTGCGTGTCCCTGCGACTGTGAGGTCCCTCGCCGTCTGCGCGGCTCGGGATGACACGTCTTTTCGCGCGTGCCCAGTTACTCATTTCCGTAAAGTTCCGGCCGGCGTTGAGCGAAAACCGCCATCTTGTTTCGGACAGATGAAATCCTCTCCGGCGAAATTTCCGCCTGGACCAGCTCTTCACGATCGGTTGAGGCGGACGCGACGGTCACACCATACGGATCGATGATCGCCGAGGAGCCGCAGCACGTCACTCCATCATCGGTCCCGACACGATTCGAGACGATCACGTAGCTCTGGTTCTCGATCGCGCGAGCGACGGCCAGAACTCGAAAATGCTCGACCCGGGGGAAAGGCCATGCGGAAGAGATGATGAAAACGTTGGCGCCTTCTTTCACCGCGAGGATCCGGTAAACTTCAGGAAACCGAAGATCGTAGCAGATGCTCAGCCCCAGACGAAACTCGCCGAACGGCAAGCTCCTGAACGCACTTCCCGGCGAGAAGCATGACTCCTCGCCAATGGGAGGCGCGGTGAAAAGATGTGTCTTGCGATAGCTTCCAACAATCCCGCCCTTCGCATCGATAAAGACCTGCGAGTTGTAGATGCAGCCGCCATCGCGTTCCGAAACACCGCTGATGATCGCAAGCGAAAGATTCCGCGCGGCCTTCTGAAGTTCAGGCACCGCTCCCTCGCTCCAGGGCCGCGCGCATTCCCGGATCACCGGCATGGCGTAACCCGTATCGGCCATCTCGGGAAAGACGATTAACTCGACGCCGGCATCTTTCGCGCGCGCGCAAAAGTCGCGCATTTTGCGGATGTTCGCGTCGACGTCACCGAGCGCACATTCAATCTGGGCCGCGGCAACTTTCATGACGGATCGAGCATCTCTTCCTTATTTGTAGGGCGTTTCTGTGAAACGCCAAATCCAAACGGCGTCCGGCTAAAACGCCCTGCAATTCCTTAGCCCAAATTCTTATCGAGCGCGCCGATCTTGCGCGTTTCCGGCCAGATCCACGAAACGCCAAGGACGACGAGAATCGTTCCCACGCCGCCGGCGACAACGGAAATGACCGGACCAAAGAGCGCCGCGGTCAATCCAGACTCCAGCGCGCCGAGCTCGTTCGACGTCCCGATGAAGATGTTGTTCACGGCGGAAATCCGTCCTCGCATCGTGTCCGGCGTCACCAGTTGCAGCAACGTGTGTCGCACCACGACGCTCACACTGTCGAACACGCCGGTCATGAAAAGCATGGCGAGCGAGAGCCAGAGATAATGCGACAGGCCGAAGATGATCGTCGCCGCGCCGAAACCGGTCACACACCACAGAAGTGTTTTGCCCGCGTGTTTCATGGGCGGCAGGTAAGCGATCACCAGCGCCATGATGAAGGCGCCGATTCCCGGGGCCGCGCGCATCCAGCCCAGCCCGATCGGACCGCAATGCAGGATCTGATCGGCGAAGATCGGGAGAAGCGCGGTCGCGCCGCCGAGCAAAACGGCGAACATATCGAGCGTGATCGTGGCGAGAACCACTTTCTTACTCAGGACAAAACGCAGTCCTTCCTTCAAGCTGCGCCACGCGTTGCGTTCGGTGCTGGTGCCGTGATCGCGGCTTTTAATTGGCAGCACGAGCAGGAAAAACGACATCGCGCAGATCGCGTCGAGCGCATAGATGAAAGGAAATCCGGCCCGGACAATCAGCAGTCCGCCCACCGCCGGTCCGATGACCGAGCCGATCTGAAAGACGCTGCTGTTCCAGGTCACGGCATTCGCGAAAACATCGCGCGGCACCAGTTGCGGGAAATAAGAGCTGCGCGCCGCCCAGCCAAAAGTGCGCCCGGTCGCTGAGATAAACAGGATCAAATAAATCAGCGGGATGGAGAGATCGTCGAAATGGAAATACGTGTGCCTTTCGAAGACCGACGCGATGCCCGAGAGAAAATGATTTCCCTCTCGCAGAAACCGCCAGTTGGGAATGGCGAGGTGCTGCCAGGAAACGGAGGCCAGGGCCACGGAACAGATCGCGCTGAGCGCCTGGGTCACCAGCACGATATTTTTCCGCGGATAGCGGTCCGCGATGTGGCCCGCGGGCAGGGAGAGAAGCACGACCGGAAGCGCGATCACCAGCCCCACCAACCCCAGCGCCGTGGCCGAATGGGTGCGCCCGTACATTTCCCATTCCACCGCCACGATAAACATCAGGCGGCCGACGACGGAAATGAGATTACCCGCGGTATAGAATCCGAAAGCCGGAAAACGAAAGGCCGCATAAGGATCATGTTTACCCGGCTCGCGCCGCTCGAGCGTGCCTTCGGCGGAAGTGGGGCGATCGGACCGCGCGGCCTCGTAAGGCGGTGGCGTGGCGGGTGGTTTGCGGTCGGGCATGCGTGAACGCGTCTGCGTTCACACACGCGCACGAGATTGTAAATTCGCGCGCTGCAATCGCAAACACATCGAACGTTCGCGCTGAATCCGCCGGAACGCGGAATTGCGTCGACAAGAGACAAACCAATTCTATCGTCGCCAGTGATTTGAAAATCAGCGTCCCGGCGGGACTGCCGCGAAGGCATGGAAGACGATGTGCATTGTTCGCCGCGTTTCTTTCGGTCTCGCGTCTCGCGCTGGCGGCCGAGCCAGCCGGGGTTGACCTCGCGCGGCTGACGGCGCTGCACCAGAAAATCGAGGAGCTCGATCGCACCGGCCATTACCGCGAAGCGGTTTCGGTCGCCGAGGAAGAGCGCAGGGTCACGGAGAAAACTTTCGGGACCGCTGATCCGAAAACGGCGGCGAGCCTGAACCAGCTCGCGGAGCTTTACCATCGGGTGGGCAATTACGGGAAGGCGCGGGCGGTGGCCGAACAAGCATTAAAGATCCGGGAGAAATCGCCCGGGCCCGAACATCCGGAAACGGCCGCGACCCTGGCGACGCTCGCGGAGATTCTCCACTCGACGGGGGATTACGCTCAGGCGGAATCGCTCCTTCAACGTTCACTGGCGATACGCGAGAAAACGCTCGGGCCGGAACACGCCGAGACGGCCGCGGGCCTGACCAAGCTGGCCGATCTTTACGCAGACAAGGCAAACTTCGAAAAGGCGAAGGAACTCGCGGAACGCGGACTGAAGATTCGCGAGAAATTGTTCGGATCCGAGCATCCGGCAACGGCGGAAAGTTTGCAGGTGCTGGCGGACATCGCCGGCCTTTCCGGGCATGACGCGGAGGCGAAAGAGTTGTCCGAGCGCGCTCTGAAAATTCGCGAGAAAGTACTCGGCCCCGATCATCCCGTCACCGGTGACAGCGTTCTGGGCGTCGGTATTTTGCTCGGTAACGCGGGGGAATTTGCCAAAGCCGAGGTCCTCCATCGCCGGGCCCTGGCCATTTTCGAAAAAACGCTCGGGGACAATCATCCGACGACGGGAACGGCCCTGAGCTGCCTGGCATTTCTTTACGTGAACATGGGCGAGTACGCGAAAGCGGCGCCGCTCGCAGAGCGCGCAACGAAGGTTTTCGAAAAGGCGCTGGGCCCGAACAATCCCAAAACGGCGGGAGCTCTCAGCAAGCAGGCGGAAGTTTATCGGGAAATGGGAAATCGCGCGAAGGCGATCCCGATTTGCGAACGCGCGCTGAAAATCCGCGAGGCGACCCTTGGTCCCGATCACCCGGATACCGCCGAAAGCGTGAACAATCGGGCGTTGCTTTATTACCAGGCGGGCGACTTCGAGCATGCCGAGTCCTATTTCAAACGCGCCCTGCGAATCAGCGAAAAGGCGCTCCCGCCCGAACACACTTTTGTCACGAGCTCGCTCAACAATCTCGCTTTTCTCTACTGGACTCGAGGCGAATATGCCAAAGCCGAGCCGTTCTATCTCCGCGCCCTCGAGATCCGGGAAAAATCGCTCGGTCCGGACGATCCAAACGTAGCGATCAGCCTGGACAATCTCGCGGGGCTCTACGGCGACACGGGCGAATTCGAAAAAGCAGAACGCTTTTTCCGGCGTGCCCTGGAGATCCGCGAAAAATCACCGGGCCCCGACAGCCCGGATACGGGCAGCTCCGTCATGAACGTCGCGACGTTTTATTTACAGCTCGGCGATTATGTGAAAGCGATGCCGCTGCTGGAGCGGGCATTGAAGATTTATGAAAAGGCGCTCGGGCCTGAGCATGAACTGACCGCGACCGCGCTGAGCAATCTCGCCGTGGCTCACCAGAAAATGAGCGCCTACGCGGAAGCGGAACCGCTCTTTCAGCGCGCGCTCCAGATTCGCGAGAAGGCGAATGGGCCCGAACACGCCGAGACGGGAAAGGCCCTCAATAATCTGGCGATGCTTTACCGGGACATGGGCAACAATGAGAAAGCAAAGCCCCTTTGCGAGCGGGCTTTGAAAATCAGGGAGAAAACGCTTGGACCGAATCATCCTTTCACCGCGCAGTCCCTGAGCAATCAAGCCTTGCTCCTGGAAGACGCGGGCGATTATGCGAGCTCCGAGCCACTGATGGAGCGCGCACTGCAAATCGACCGGCGGGTTCTGGGACAGACCCACGAGACGACCGGGATCGATCTCGAGCGCATGGCTCAATTGAAGATCGAACAGGGCAAACTGAAAGAGGCGCACGAATTCGCTCTTCAGGCCGCACGCGCGCAGCAAAAGCATCTCTCGGATGTTTTGTCGTTCACCTCGGAACGGCAACGCCTGGCTTTTCAACTAACGACCAAGCCTTACAAATTATTCGGCACTCTCGGGAGCGCGAGCGATCTCGCGGAAACAGCGCTGCGCCAAAAAGGCGTGGTGCTCGACTCGCTCCTCGAAGACAGGCTCGTCGCGGAAGCCAGCACCGACCCGAAACAACGCGAGATTATCGAACAGCTCGGCCAGGCCAAGCAGCGCATGACGCAACTGGTGATCGAAGTGCCATCCGATTTTTCCGCCGAAGCACTGCGCCAGCGCGACCGGGAAAAAGAAAAACTTTCGACGCAGATCGAGCAGCTCGAAGCGAACCTGGCGCGCTCCACGACGGGACTGGGGCGCGGACGGCGCGCGCTGGCGGTGACAGTCGAGCAGGTCAAGGCCGCGCTGCCGGAACAGACGGCGCTCGTCGAGCTGGTGCGCTATCCGCATTACACGGGCAAAGGCAAGGAGGAGTCGCGCTACGGCGCCATCGTCATCGCAGGAAAACGCGACCCGCAGTGGGTGCCGCTGGGCGCTGCCGCCGAGATCGAAAAAAATATCCGCCTCTACCAAAGGTCGGTCCGCGGGGCGACTAATGAAGCGACGCTGAGCAGCGTGTTGCGGGCGTTGCATGATGAGATATGGGCGCCGATCGAGAAGGCGCTGCCTAACGACACCAAGGCGGTCATCATCAGTCCTGACGCGGAGTTGAGCTTTGTTTCCCTGGCGACGCTGCTGACGACAGAGAGCCGGTTCGTCGGCGAAAAATATTCCATCCGTTACGTGGCGAGCGGCCGGGACTTGTTGAGAAATTTGAAACCGGCATCCGGCCCGGGCACTACGATGCGGATCTTCGCAAATCCGGATTTCGCGGGCGGCACCGGCGCTCCAGCCCAAGCTCAAGAAGAGACGGGCCCGAGTCCGCCCCAGTCCGCGGAGACGCGCGATCTCGAAAATCTGTCTCTGCCGAGCCTGCCCGGAACGGAGAAGGAAGGCGACGAGCTGGAAACGCGCGCGCGGAAATCAGGCTGGCAACCGGAAGTCGTTCTGGGCGCGAAAGCGACCGAAGCAGAACTGCGCAAAACCAATTCGCCTCGCATCCTGCATTTGGCGACTCATGGTTTTTTCCTCCCGGAAAGAGCGCTGGCTGCTCCTCAAAATACGAGAACCGTTTCCGAAATTTACAAGGGCAAGTTGCTCAATCCGATGCAGCGCAGCGGTCTGGCTTTGGCGGGAGCGCAACAAACCTTGCAAGCGTGGATAAGAGGCCAGGTCCCGCCAACGGAAAATGATGGCATCGTCACCGCGGAGGAAGTGGGCGGATTGAAACTCAGTGGAACCTGGCTGGTGGCGCTCTCCGCGTGCGATACCGGCTCGGGCGAAGCGCGCGCGGGCGAAGGGGTCATGGGACTTCGGCGCGGTTTCATTCAAGCCGGCACGCAGAATTTGTTGATGACGCTGTGGCCCATCAGCGACGAAACCACCGTGCAGATCATGCTCGATTTTTATGACGCCGCTTTCAAAAGTGGAAATGCTCCGCAAGCCCTGGCCGACACGCAGCGCGACTGGCTCGTGAAGTTGCGTAAAGAAAAAGGCCTGCTCGCCGCGGTGCGGCTCGCGGGCCCGTTCATCCTGTCGTCGCAGGGAAAACCGTGAGGCGCTCCGGCGCAATTTTTACGGAACGTTATAGACCTCAAAAAGACCGATCCCGCTTCCGCCATTTTTTTCGCGAATGACAGCGGTGTAGGTGCCGGACGGCAACGTGGTGATGATCGCGGCCTCAAGATCATCGGAGGGCGCGAGCGAGGTCGCTTCGATTTCCGTTTGCGGGCCGTCTTTCCAATTATCGTTGGAAGCGATGAGGGTGCCGTTCACGTCGCGCAAATCCATCGTGGGGTCAGGCATCGCGTTGGTAATGCCAAACGCGGCCAAGGACGGCGCGACCGAGCGGACCAACACTCTCGTGCTCCCGGTTTCTCCGCCGATGATGAAGCCACCGATCATCACGTCGCTGGCGCCGCCGACCGCGCCGCGCGTGCTGATGTTGGCCAGGGTGGAATTGGAGGCCGGGCTGAGATCGTACACTTCGACTACCGCCGTACCCTGGGCGCCATCTTTCCCGCCAACCACCGCGGTGTAAGCGCCCGGCGCCAGAATGCGGACGATGGCCGATTCCAATTCGTTCACAGGCGGAATACCCGTCGCCTCGATTTCCGCCTGCTGCGATTCGTTCCAGTTATCATTCGTCGCCACGACGGCGCCGGTCTGGTCATGCAGCTCGAGAGTTGGATCGGCCAGGGCCGAGTCGATTCCAAATTGAGAGAGCGAAGGTCCGATCGCGCGGACGATTACTTTCTTCGGCTCGGTCCCCGTGATGATGAAGCCTCCGATGAGCTGGTTGTCCCCTGTCCCGGTGCTGACGCGCGTGGAAATATTCGCGAGCTTCTCGGCGGCGACGGTAAACGGCGGGACCTCCACGCTGCCATCTGTTCCATCCGGATCGCGCGGAAATTTCGCGTAAGGCAAACGCGCGCCGAGATACGCGAATTGGTCGGCGCGGATTTTTGTCGGCGCCAGAAAATCATGCGTGCCGGAAGCGCCGACGATGTCGTCCTGGTCCACGCCGTCGCCGCTGATCCCGATGGCGCCGATCAATTGGCCGTTCCGATAGAGCGGGAAGCCGCCGGGAAAAATCGTGAT